>CBDURI010000438.1:0-2348 GCA_965369435.1 uncultured bacterium | reverse complement strand
CAGGCGGGAGATCGACGACGAGAAATCCGTCGGCACCGCTGTCCGCCGCATCGTCGACGAGCTTCTGCTCGCCGTACGAAAGGATAGGATTGTAATAACCGAAAAGTAGAATCGGCACGTCCGTGCGGCCTCGGATCACGCGCACGGTGTCGAGCACTTTGGAGAGTGTAGTTCCGCCGCGCAGCGATCGCTCGGCTGCCCGCTGAATCGTAGGGCCGTCGGCTGTCGGATCACTGAACGGAACACCGAGCTCGATCACGTCCGCGCCTGCCTCAGCGGCGGCGACCACGAGGTCCGCGGTCGTATCCAGATCCGGGTCGCCCGCGCACAGGTAGATCACCAGCGCCGCGCGGTCTTCTTCTCGCGCCTTCTCGAACGCGTCCGCAATCCGGCCCACGCGCGTTAGCCCCTTTCCCCGAGCTTCTCGATCACGGTTTCGAGGTCTTTATCCCCGCGTCCCGACAAGCACACCAAGATATCGGCGTCTGGCCCAAGCTCCGCAGAAACCGTTGGCAGGTACGCGAAGGCGTGACTGGTTTCGAGCGCTGGGATGATCCCCTCGGTGCGGCAGAGCTGCTGAAACGCGTCGAGGGCGGCGTCGTCCGTCACCGATCCATAAGTCGCACGACCGGTGTCTTTGAGCCACGCGTGCTCCGGCCCGACACCAGGATAATCGAGGCCCGCACTGATCGAATGGGCTTCGACAATCTGCCCGTCGGGACTCTGAAGCACATAGCTCTTTGCGCCGTGCAAGACGCCCACGCTGCCCGCACACAGAGGCGCGGCATGGTGGCCGGTTTCGATCCCGTCGCCTGCGGCTTCGACACCGATCAAGCGGACCGACTCGTCGTCGATGAAGCCCGCGAAGATACCCATCGCGTTGGAGCCACCACCGACACAGGCGACGACTGCGTCCGGAAGCCTACCGGCTTGCTCGAGCATCTGCGCCCGCGCCTCCTGGCCAATGACCGCCTGGAAATCGCGCACGATGACCGGGTACGGATGCGGACCCGCCACCGAGCCGACGCAGTAGTGCGTAGTTCGCACATTCGTAACCCAATCGCGGAGAGCCTCGTTCATCGCGTCCTTCAACGTCGACGACCCCGAAGTGACCGGGTGCACCTTCGCACCCAGCAACTCCATCCGCTGGACGTTGGGCGCTTGGCGGCGAACGTCTTCCGCTCCCATGAACACCTCACAGGGGAGCCCCATCAGCGCGCACGCAGTCGCGGTCGCCACGCCGTGCTGGCCCGCTCCGGTCTCGGCGATGATTCGGGTCTTGCCCATCCGCTTGGCCAGCAAAATCTGCCCGAGCGTGTTGTTCACCTTGTGGGCGCCGGTGTGGCAGAGGTCCTCACGCTTGAGCCAGATCCGAGACCCAATCTCCGCGGACAGACGCGACGCAAAATAGGTGGGGGTCTCCCGGCCGGCGTACTGATGGAGGAGCGTGTCGAGCTCCGCCTGAAAGGCCGGATCCCGCTGAGATTCCTGGTAGGCCTGCGTCAGCTCGTCGAGCGCGGGCATCAAGGTCTCGGCGACATAGCGTCCGCCGTAAGGACCGTAGCGCCCGGAAGCCGGTTCGGGGGGTTGCATGAGGCGCGGAACGTAGCGCATAGGAGAGCCGCGCGCATACATATGACTGACCCGAGCAAGCCGGCCCTGCCACCGTTCGACCGACACGCCTTCGAGCGCATGATCCGCCGAACCGCCATTCTGCATCAATGGTTCCAGCCAACGATCGAAGGGGTCGACAACATCCCCGCGCAAGGAGGCGCCCTCCTGGTGACCAACCATGGGAACTTCGGCATGGACCTTCCGGTGCTCATCGGACTCATCCACGAGAGGGCCGGCCGGGTGATTCGCTCGCTCGGCGACCGCGTCGTCTTCGCCACTCCGTTGATTCGTGATCTCGCCCGGAACATGGGCATCATCGAAGGGCAACCTGCGGCGACGGTAGCCCTCCTCCGAGACGATCAATTGGTTCTGGTCTATCCGGGTGGGGCCAAGGAAGCACTGTCCTCCCCCGACGACGCATACCGCCTGCAGTGGGACGGCAGCCGTGGGTTCATCCGTACAGCCTTGCGCGCCCAGAAACCCATCATCCCGGTGGCGGGCATCGGCAACGAGGAACTCTACGTCCAACTCGTCTCCAAGGACCGCGTCCGTGAGAGCCGAATCGGCCGCTTCGTCTCCGGCCTCCTCGGCGAAAAGTACGTGACCCCAATCTACATGGGCCTCGGCGTGATCCCCTTCCCGACCGAGCTCCACTACATCATAGGAGAACCGATTCATCTCCCCTACGGGCCGGAGGCCGCCGAGGACGAGAAGATCGTCGCGGAACTGCACCG
>CBDURI010000437.1:0-2350 GCA_965369435.1 uncultured bacterium | reverse complement strand
GGTGGAGCCAAGGGGGATCGAACCCCTGACCTTCGCACTGCCAGTGCGACGCTCTCCCAGCTGAGCTATGGCCCCAAAGGGAGCCCGGCTTAGCACCCCACGGGGCACGCGCAAATGCGCTCTCGGATTTCTTGACCTTTCGCGTTGCGGCGGCGAAATGCAAAGGCGATGCGAGCGGTCGTTTTCCTGGTCATGTTGCTCTCGGCCTGCAGCGCGTACGATGACCTCGCGCTGCTCGAAGTAGATGCCATCGAGCCGTCGGAGATCGAGCCTGGTGGCACGCTTCGCATTCACGGCAGTGGCTTCCCGCTCGGGCGCACGCCCGGCATCGTGCTGCGCGGATCCGTTCATCGCCCCGGGATGCAGTCGAGCACCGTGAACGCGCATCTCGTGGGTATCGTGAAGTCCGAGTCGCTCATCGAGATCCCTATCGTGGAGGAGCTGATCGAGGCACTCGGGGGCCGCGCTACCGTCGAGGGAGAGTTGAGGGTCGGGTTCCGCGCCGCGGACGACCGCCGCGATGTGTTCGCCACCGAGCGGGTGCGAGTCGACTTTCTACCCGACACCTCCATTCAGCTTCGCGCCGATAGCGCTCGCGAGGAGCAGACCGCGCCGGACGGCGCACGGAGCTTTGGGCTGGAGCTGTCGCGTGAGGAGCTCGGAACCGTGGGGGTTCGCATCGTGGCGGTCGACTCGGACGGACTCGCCGCCGTTCAGGGAGTCAAGTCGGGGGACACCCTCGTCGGCCTCGACGGCATGAGCCTCTACAGTTGGCGCGACTTCGTTCCAGACCCGAGCCAGGAAGAGTCGACGGTACTCGTGGCCCGAGACGGCCTCCGCGGGGTTCATGCGCTTCGGTGGCCGCATGAGGCTACCCAACGCCCGCTCGACCCCATCGCGCTCGGATTGTTCATCCTTCTCGGGCTACTGGTCGGCTGGGTTTCCCCAGCGACCCTGTGCTTGCGCGCCCGCGCTTCGACGGTCTCGCTTCCCGCCTGGCTGACCCGCGCGAGTCTGGTGCTGGTCTTCGCCGCACTGTTGCTCTGCGTCGCCGCCCTGCAGTGGACGACGATGTGGATTCTCGGTTTGGGCACCTTTGCCGCGCTGTTTACGCTCGCTACGCGGCATCGTGCTGGAGCGTTCAGCTTCGCGTTCGCTGTCGCAGCGTCGCTGACCGTCATGCTGCTGGCGCGAACCGCTAGCATCTCGGCGATCGTCGCTTCGCAGGGCCCGTCGGTCCTGCGCTGGTACATCTTCCAGTCCCCCGCGTCGTTCCTTGCCTTCGCCGCCTACCTCTACGCGCTCGCCGCCATGAGCTCTCGTGCTTCGCTGTCTGCGTCGCTCTATGCCGCGGCCGCAGCCGTGTTCGGGGGCGCACTGTTTCTCGGGGGTTGGCCGTTCGCGGGCTCTGTGGTGGGTATTGCGTCGTTGGTAGGCAAAGCGGCCACGTTGCTGCTGGTCGCACAGGTCTTCGATATGGGTCGGAAGGTGGCTGCCACTTGCGCAGGGTTGGGGCTAGGCCTCGCCCTGGTCGGACTTCTCGTCGACATCGCTGCCCTTTTCCCACAGTGGAGCGCCCTCGCTGTGGGGTGCGTCTGCGCGGTTGCGACGCGCGCTCTGGTGCCGCCACTGCGTCGCGAGTCGGCGGCCGCAATCGTCTGAGCGTTCAGGCGGCCTGCTTCAAGAAATCGCGGAGTAGCGCGCGTTGCTCCGCGGAGGGCGACAGAAACTGCAGCCCCGCCTCGTGCCCACGGTCCCCGACGGCTTTGACCCAACGAATCGATGCTGCGCATTCGAAGGGCGAGCGATCCGGGTCCTCGATGCCATCCTGGGTCAAGAAGAAGGCGACGGTCACTACTTCTCCAACCGTGAGGGGCCGTGCGAACGTGATCGCAGCGCCACCACTGCTCAGATTCATCGTCTCCGCATGCAGCGTCTCACCCGAGATGGTGAGCTCGCAAGAGATGCGTACCGGATGGCGATTGTGCCGACGCTGTTGGTTCGAATCCTGCGTCACACCTTCATGATGCGGAAGACGACGCGCAACGCAAGATTGCCGGCATCACTGAACTTGCGGACGCCGCGCCCTCGAACGCACACGAACGTCGGCTGCTTCCGTGCTCAGCTCGCGGTCGCCAGGCGCACCCCGGAGCAACCCAGCGTAGATGGCGAGTGATCGCTTGAAGTGTCCTTGCTCCGCGAGGATGCGTGCCATGGTTCGCGTCGGGAACGGTTCCTCGAACATGCCCGCGCTCCTGGAGAAGACGCCGGCCGGCGGGCGACTCGGAGGCCCAAGGTCATAATCAAAACCAAGATAGATATCCCGATCTCGGCATTTCAACAGCGCGTC
>CBDURI010000436.1:0-2369 GCA_965369435.1 uncultured bacterium | reverse complement strand
TTCACGTAAGCCGGTGCCGGGTCGATTGTCTCGAGTGCTCCCCCGGAGGTGCGCTCGAAGCTCTCTGCCTCCATGATGGTTCGCAACTCGATGATGTCATTGCCGTAGAGCGAGCCCTTGCCCACCATCATCTTGAAGCCGTTTTCGTCGGGGGGGTTGTGACTGCCTGTGATCTGAACTCCGCCGTCGAGGTCTAGGTCGTGTACAGCGAAGTACAGGAGGGGGGTCGGGCCGATGCCGATGTCGACCACGTGCAGCCCGGTCTCCAGCAGCCCCGCGCAAAGTGCGTCGTAGAGGCGTGGGGAGCTCAGGCGGCAGTCCCGTCCGACCGCGACCCGGCGCAAGCCGCGCTGCGAATAGAACGTGCCGAGGCTCAATCCGAGCGCTCGCACGAAGCCGTCGTCAAAGTCGCGTTCCGCGTGCCCGCGAATGTCGTATTGGCGAAAAACGTGTGGGTTCATGGAATTACCTTCGAGGGTCGTCCCGTTCGCGCAGCGCTGCAACGATTTCTCGGACGTCCTGGGCACGATCCTTTGGCACGACGAGTAGGGCGTCGCCCGAGTCCACGACGACCAAGTCGTCGACGCCGACCAACGCCACGAGCTTCCCGGCCGGTGCCGTGACGTAGTTGCCACTGGCGTCCACGGCGATGCCGTCTGTGGGCAATACATTGGCGTGGTCGTCCTGCGGCGCGAGCTCCCATGCCGAAGTCCAGCTCCCGAGGTCGGACCATTCGAACGAGCCGGGCACCACGCTGACGGAACTGACCTTTTCCATGATGCCATGGTCGATGCTGACCGCAGGAAGGTCAGCATAGGTTTCTCGTACCAGGGCCGCTTCCCCGCCGGCCTTCGCGGCTTCGTCGTAGCGCTGAAGGGCCTGCCCCAGGCCGGGCAGGTGTTGGTCGATGGCTTCCAGGATTCGAGAGGCGAGAAAAAGAAACATCCCGCTGTTCCACAGGAAGTTGCCGTTGCTCACAAATTGCTCGGCGCGTTGGCGATTCGGTTTCTCGACGAAGCGACGGGCGCGGAAGACACCAGGGTCGAGCTCGGAGCCAACCTCGATGTACCCGTAGCCCGTTTCTGCGCGAGTAGGGCGAATCCCGATGGTGACGTAGTCGCCGTGGGTGGCCGCTTCGAGGCCGCGCTGCAGCGTGTCGACATACGCTTCGGTGTCGCGGATGTAGTGGTCCGCGGGCAGTACGCACATGATCGCGTCTTCATCGAGCCGCCTCAGGTGCGTCGCGGCCCAGCCGATGCATGGCGCGGTGTTGCGTCCAACCGGCTCGGCGAGAATTTGATGCGGCTCGAGCTCAGGAAGTTCCTGTGCGACCTGTGCACGGAGTTGCTCGGACGTCACGATGAGCGTGCGCTCGACGGGGAGCAGGTCCCACACCCTCTCGGCGGTTGCGCGGAGTAGGGATCGATCGTCGGGCCCGAGCGCCAGGAGCTGTTTGGGCCTCGTGCTGCGCGAGAGGGGCCAGAAGCGCGTGCCGGAGCCTCCCGCCATGATCACTGCGTATGCTTTGCTGGTGTTGCTCATGAGCGGGACGCTGGCTTAGCGGGTGATGAGGAAGAGCCCAAAAGGTAGAAGGTAGATCGCGAACGTCCACATACGTCCGACGAGAACGATGTGGCGGAGAATAACAAGAGCCACGTATCCCGTCACCAGGGCGGTCAGGCCGCCGACCCACGCCTCCGGCCCGAGGGAGCCGAGGCCTTCGGCGCCACCTGATTCGAGGATGGCGGCTCCGGCGATCGCGGGGAGCGAGACCAAGAACGAAAACCGAAAGGCGGCGCCACCCTGGACTCCCAGAAGCATGGCGACCGCGATGGTGACCCCGCTCCGGCTCACTCCGGGGAGCACCGCCAGGCCCTGCACGATTCCGATGCCGGCCGCCTGTCTCCATGACACCTCTTCGCTCGAACCGTGGGCAACACCGCTCGCGAGCAGGAACGCCGCCGAGACTAGGAAACCGAAGCCGACGAGGCGGACGTCCTCAGTGAAGGCCTCAGCCACATTGCGGAGGAGCAATCCGATGACCGCTGTGATGACGGTCACGATGGCGATCCCGACGAGGGCTCGCCCCTCTGGGGTCGTCCTCAAGCGACTGGGATCGCGTAGCGCGGCGATGCCTTCGCGGGCGAGCAGGGCGATGTCGTGCCGGAAGAGAATGACCGTGGCGAGCAATGTGCCTAGATGAAGGAGAATGACCAGCGCGAGGGAGCTCTCATGAATGTCGAAGAACTGAGCGCCGACGGCGACGTGCCCGCTGCTCGACACGGGAAGAAACTCGGTTAGCCCTTGCAATGCGCCCAGTGCGGCTGCCGTCAGCGCGTCGATCCCCTCAGACAAGTTGCAAGCCATAG
>CBDURI010000435.1:0-2378 GCA_965369435.1 uncultured bacterium | reverse complement strand
TCGGTGGTGAAGCAGATGTCGTCGGTCTGGTTCGGGTCGACGTGATGGATCAGCGTCCACGGGACCTGGCCCGGGCCTTTGGCCCCGAACTCATCGGCGTCTGGGTGGCGCTCGACGAACATTTTTTGACGCTCTTCGGCGCCGGGGTAGTACGGCTTCCGATCGTCGGCGTTCTGCAATGCCTTCTGAAAAGATTGGAGCAAAGCCTCGCGCTGGTCCCACTGCTCGTGCTGGATGACGACCCGAGTCGCGACGCAGTTGAACCCCGAGTTGTTGCACAACGAAGAGGCGAGGTTGACGCCGTGAAAGTCGAGGTCCTTTTGCGACCAGGGCCCTGGGACGATGATGATCGGGCTCACGTTGCCGAGCTCGCTGCTCAGCCGCTTGGTGTTGCGGGGCTCGCGATTCGCCTTGCGACGTGCTCCTTCCTCGCCAACGCCGAAGACGATGGCATCGTGAGTCTTGTCGGATCCGGTGATGTGAATCTCTTCGACCAATCGATGCGTGCAGAGATACTCGCCTTCTGCAGCGCCTCCGTACACCACCCGAAAGAAACCTCGCTCGCGGAGCGGCGCGAATGCCTCGTCGACGAACGGGCCGAGATACTCGTTGACCGGATTCATCTTCAAGAGGACGACCTGGCCCTCCACGACGAGCTTGTAGAGCGCATCCATCGGCCCGATCGAAGCGACGTTGCCTGCGCCGAGCACTAAGGCGAGCACTCCTTTGGGCGATTTCTCTTTGTAGAACGCGGCCTGGTTCTCGCTCAGGTTGTCGAGGGTGACGCCCGGCTGCATCCAGACCTCGGAAGTGAACCCCATGAACAGAATGCCGTCCCAACCGTCGGCCGGGAAGACGGGCGCCACAACCTGACCATCGGCGCGCGTGTACGGCTTTTTGGGAAGCTGCGGAACACCATGGTCGTCGATGTCGCGAAGCGATGCGATCAAAAGCGACAGGTTTTTGACGATCGCCCCGGGACCAGCAAGCCACTCCTCGCCTTCCTCGCCCGTGCCGGGAGTCATGCCCTTGGCTTCCATGGCGGCGTCCATCCAACGTTCCGCTACGGCGACCATTCCATCGCGGACGTGCTCGAGGAGCTCGATGCGTTCGTCGATCGCGAGCGTCGCCCACTCCTGCTTGTGGTCCTCGAGGATCGCAAGCGCTTCGTCGAGCTTCGACTGTGACGTGGGCTCGATGCGATGCTCCGCTTCGGGAATGGCTGCAGAGCCTTGGGGTTCGGCTACGGCTTGAGTCACAGGGCCTCCTTTGGCGGCGCGGGTCGCGACGATATGTTGGAGTGTTGGCCGGCAGAGATCAAGAACTCCCGAACCTCATCGAGCGTGTCGCACACCCGGGCCGGAGGAAGGCTTCGAAGAAAGACTTTTCCATAGCCTTTTCGGCGGATTCGCGAGTCGAGGATCGCCACGACACCACGGTCCTGGGTGGTTCGGATCAGCCGCCCGAACCCCTGCTTCAGCGACAACGCAGCGGCCGGAACGAGGTACCGCATGAAGGACGATTCGCCCGCTTCGTCGAGCCGCTCGCAACGGGCCGCCACCACGGGGTCGCTCGGAACGTCGAAGGGCAGCTTGTCGATGACCACGAGTCGAAGAGCGGCGCCCGGGACGTCGACGCCTTCCCAAAAGCTCGCTGTTGCAAACAACACCGCGTTGCCTTGGTCGCGAAATCGATCGAGCAGCGTCTGTTTGGGAGCATCGCCTTGAACGAACCACTCTTGGTCGAGCTCGTCGCCCACGCGCTGGGCGAGCATTCGCATCATGCGAAGGGAGGTGGAAAGGACGAACGCGCCCCCTTCCGACAAGCGGATGAGCTCGAGGATCTCTTTGGCGGCAATGTCCGGAAAGTCCGACGCGCGGGGGTCGGGCAGATGCAACGGAGCGTACAGCGCGGCTTGTTGTTCGTAGCGGAAGGGGGACTCGACGACCTCTTCGCTGACTTCGCTTTCGATTCCGAGGCGGCGCTTGACGAAGCCGAAGTCGCCACCCGTGGTCAGCGTTGCGCTGGTGAACACCGCACAGGGGATGCGTTCGTGGAGTCGCTCACGCAACAGCGGGCCGACGTCGATCGGGCTCGAACCTACAGACGTGCTCCTGCCGCTCCCCTGGGCCCAGCTCACTTGCCCCGCCGCATCGAGCGAACCGAGTGCGTCACGGAGTTGGTCGGCCCGCCTCGCGAGTTGCAGGACGTTCTCTTGGGGCGGCCGAACGTTCCGACATGACGCGGAGAGCTCCGCGAGGACGTTGTCCAGCGCGAATAGCGCGTCTTGCGGGACCGCTTCAGGGGGCAACGAGACGCGACCGCCGTTGGCGTTGGCGGGTAGGGCACTGAAGAAGTTCGAGGACTGCTGCAGCACC
>CBDURI010000434.1:0-2379 GCA_965369435.1 uncultured bacterium | reverse complement strand
CGGGAATCCCATCGACCCCGGTCACCAGGGCCTCCCCGGAGTCCACCGACTCGCCCACCCGAACGTCGATCGGAAGCAGGAGCTCCACTTGGCTCTCCTCGGCGGCCGCCATCAGGCTCCGGGCCAGAGCGAGCTTGTCGTTCTCGCAAAGGCTCTTGCCGACAGCCAAGCCGCGAGCGGCCAAGAAAGTATTCGCCATGGCGCCGCCGACAAGCAACGCATCGACCTTGCCGAGTAACGATTCCATGACGCCGATCTTGTCGCTGACTTTTGCGCCGCCGAGAATCGCGACATACGGGCGCGGGGCATCTGTGCGGAGTTTGTCGAGCACCTCGAGCTCGCGTTGCATCAGAAGACCGGCCGCACGCTCCTCCATGAGACGGGGCAGGGCGCTCACCGATGCGTGGGCCCGGTGTGCCGCACCGAAAGCGTCGTTCACGTAGGCGGCGCAGGAGCCGCCGAGCTCGCGTGCAAAGTCGACGTCGTTTTCCGTCTCGGCCGCGTGGAAGCGGAGGTTCTCCAACAGCGCGACCTGGCCGTCGCGAAGGTCCTGCACGACTTTGCGCGCGCCGTCTCCGATACAGTCGTCGGTGAGGCGCACTTCCCCGTCTTCGAGAAGCTCGGCAAGCCGGACGGCGACAGGCTCGAGCGAAAGCTCGGGCACCACTTTGCCCTTGGGCCGACCGAGATGCGACGCGAGCACGACGCGAGCGCCTCGTTCGATGGCATAGCGGATCGTCGGGAGGGCTGCGCGAATGCGGGTGTCGTCGGTGACCTCGCCGTCCTTCAGCGGAACGTTGAAGTCGACGCGAATGAACGTGGTGATGCTTTCGAGGCTCAGGTCCTCGATCGAACGAATCGGCTGGGACACGAACTCAATCCGCGCTCGACACGATCCGCGCGAGGTCGACCATGCGTTGCGAGAAGCCCCACTCGTTGTCGTACCAGCTCTGCACCTCGACGAGGTCGCCGCCGACCACCTGGGTCTGCGCTGCGTCGCAGATCGATGAATGCGGGTTCCCCATGAAGTCCTGCGAAACGAGCGGCCGCTCTTCGAACTCGAAAATCCCCTTGAGCGGACCCTCGGCCGCTTCCTTGAGCGCGCGATTCACTTCGTCTCGATCGGTGTCGCGCCCAACCTGTGCGGTGAGACAGGTGAGTGAAACGTTCGGGGTCGGCACTCGAATCGCCGTGCCATCGAGCTTGCCCTTGAGCTCGGGGAGCACGAGGCCAATGGCGGTGGCGGCACCGGTCGAGGTCGGAATCATCGACAGCGCCGCGGCGCGTGCACGACGCTTGTCCGAGTGCGGTTGGTCGAGCAGGCCCTGGTCGTTCGTGTACGAATGCACCGTGACCATGTGCCCCTTCACGATGCCGAAGGTGTCGTTGAGGACCTTGACGAGCGGCGCCAAGCAGTTGGTCGTGCACGATGCACAGCTGATGACGCGGTCGGTCTCAGGGTTGAACTTGTCGCTATTGATGCCGACGACGAAGGTGCCGTCGAGCTCGCCCTTGCCGGGAGCGCTGATGATCACGCGCTCCGCGCCGGCCTTCAAGTGCGCCGACGCACTTTCCCTCGTGCGGAAGAAGCCTGTGCACTCGAGCACGACCTCTGCGCCGAGCTCTTTCCAGTTCAACTTGGCCGGGTCCCGCTCGGCGGAAACTGGAATGCGCTGGTCGCCAATCCAAATCGCGTCTTCCTCGGCCTTGACCGGATGGGAAAACTGCCCGTGCACCGAGTCCCACTGAAGGAGATGAGCAAGCATGTCCGCGCTGGTCAGGTCGTTGATTCCAACGATCTCTACGTCCCCGCCGCGCTCGGCGACGATTCGAGCGACACAGCGCCCAATTCGTCCGAAGCCATTGATTCCGACTTTCGTGGCCATTTTTTCGACTCCCTGGTTGCGACGGCGTCGTCCGAATGCGCCGTCGGCGAGGGCGCACGGTAGCGCGCGATACGTCTCGGTCAAGGAGCCAAGGGCGCGAATAGGTTGCGCTTTTGACCGAAGTCAACGCGAAGCCAACACAGGATTACGCCGACGATGCCCGGCGACTATTCCGCGGCTTCTTGCGCGTCGCGAAGCTCGGCCGTGACGAGCTCGAGGACCGCGTTGGTGAACGCAACGATGTCCGAGCGGCTGTGACCACTGTTCCGAAGCTCCCGGTAGACCGACTTCGCGATAATCCGAACGCCGCGGCTGTCCGCCGTCTGGGCCTTCGGGTCCTGTGTTCTGGTTGTTGCCCCCATGCTGCCCCGAGGATGATGCAGATTGCGTGCCAACTATAGAAAACGACAATGCACGCGGTTTGCCTGCTCGCTTTACACGGGACTTTACAACGGAGGGCAGTTTTTGCCACACCTGAATCCAAAAACGTCAC
>CBDURI010000433.1:0-2381 GCA_965369435.1 uncultured bacterium | reverse complement strand
ACGATCTTGATCTCGATCGTCGCGCAGCTTTCGTTTGCTTCGAGCATCGGATACAGCGCGCCGCCCATGCCGGTGTCCGCCAGCGCGTAAGCGACCGCGCCATGCACCACCCGGTGTGGGTTGAGGAGCTCCGCGCGGATGGGAACACGGCATCGGCTGACACCCGGCTCGCTCGGCTCGAAGGTCAAGCCGATCAGCTCGGCAAAGGGGTGAAACGCCGTGCCAGGAGTGCCCATGTCGAGGCGTTAGCACCGGTGTAGAGCGATGGCGAGGAACATCGTTGAACGTCCCGCCCGACTTCGATAGAACCCGGTTCATGTCTGAGCCACTGTACGACGTCGCCATTGTCGGAGCCGGGCCCGCCGGGGCAACCTGTGCCTGGTACCTGGCCAAGCAAGACGTCCGGGTCCTGCTCCTCGACAAGGCCAAGTTTCCTCGAGATAAGTTCTGCGGCGATGCCGTGATTCCGCGCGCGCAACAGCACTTGCAGCGCATGGGAGTTCTCGATCAGATGATCGAAGCAGGCGAGTGCGTGTTCACCACCTCGGGCGGTTTCGTAAGCCCCTCTGGGATCGAGTGCCTGAGTGACTCGACCGAAAACCCGAGCGGGACGCCGATGTCGGCGAAACGCATCATCATGGACGAACGCATCGTGCGCGCCGCGCAATCGGTGGGAGCCGAGCTCGTCGAAGAAACCGCAATCGACAGGGTGACGTTCGACGACCGGGCCTCCACGTGGACCGCTCGTTCGGGCGGCAGGAAGTTCACGGCGCGGACGCTGATATTGGCAGACGGCGCCCAGTCGAAGCTCGCGCGCTCGCTCGGCATCGTCGAAGGTGGCCCTGGCGCGATTTGCAGTCGGTCTTTCATCGATGGAGGCACGCATTCCTTTGAAACCGACGGCATTTGTTACATGGAGCGGGACCTGCTCCCCGGGTATGCGGCGATCTTCCGTCATCCGAACGACGAGTTGAACTTCTGCACGTACATCATTCCGGGCGGCAAGGCGGTGCCGTCGGATCTAAAAGCCATGCACCAGGGGCTGCTCGACCACAATGCCATCATCCGCCGGCACTTGGGCTCGGGCTTCAAGATCGAGCCCATGAAGGGTGCTTGGTTGCGTCTCGGGGGCATTGCAAAGAGTTACGCGGACAACCTACTCATCATCGGTGACGCGGCAGGCCACATCGACCCGCTGACCGGTGAAGGCATTCAGTTCGCGATGGAGGGCGCCGAGCAGGCCGCCGAAACTTTGATCGAGGCGTTCCGTATCGGACGTTTCGATGAAACGACGCTGTCCGCCTATCAGGCCAGTTGCCACAAGGAGTTCGGCCACAAGTTTGGGCTGGCCAAGAAGGCGTCCAAGCTGATGGCCCGCTACCCGGAGCTCGTCGATTCGATGGCCAAGGTCGCGAACGAGCGCGACGATGCGTTCTTCTTCGCCTGGGCCGACATCATGATGGGCGAGGCACCGTGGAGTGAATTCCTGAAGCCCAAATTGGCCCTTCCGTTGGCTGCGGCTGCAATTCGCGAGCTCTGGGCTCAGCGCTGGTCGCCAATGCGAGGGCGGGTCGCCACGACGGGCGCGTAACAGCTGCTACCCTCAGTCCTGCTCGATGCGATACGAAGGACAGATCTACAGGCCTCCCAGCGAGGCCGACGCATACATCCTGCAGGCAACGATCGGCTGTTCGTGGAATCACTGCACGTATTGCGACATGTATCGGGACAAGAGCTTCCGGGTGCGGGATCTCGAAGAGACACTCGAAGACATTCTCACAGCGGGACGGAGCTTCGGAGGCAAGGTCACGAAGGTCTTCGTGGCCGACGGAGACGCGCTCGTGCTCGACCTCGAGCATTGGGAAGCTATTCTCACCGCCTGCCGCGATGCGTTTCCGAACTTGAAGCGCGTGAGTGCGTACGCCACCGCAATCAACCTGAACGGAAAGAGCGGGGGTGAGCTGAAACGACTTCGCGAGCTTGGGCTGTCCCTCCTTTACATGGGTCCCGAGACGGGTGACGACGTCACCTTCAAGCGCATCGCGAAGGGCTCCAACTTCGAGGAGCACGTGCAAGCGGCCAAGCGGGCGCACGACGCGGGGATGAAGGTGTCCGCGATCTTTCTACTCGGCGCCGGCGGAACGGAACGAACCGAAGAACACGCTGAGGGCTCGGCCAAGCTGATCACCGAGATGGACCCAGAATTTGTCTCCGCACTCACGCTGACGATCGTCCCGGGCACCCCTATCGCCAAGATGCAGGCCCAGGGCAAGTTCACCCTCCCCTCGGTAACTCGCATGCTCGAGGAGCTCCGAACGATCGTTTCGCACGCTGCCCCCACGAACGCAGTCTTCCGCACCAACCACGCATCGAACTACCTG
>CBDURI010000432.1:0-2388 GCA_965369435.1 uncultured bacterium | reverse complement strand
GAATGCGCCAAAGGTAAGCCAGCGTCTTGGACCCGTGACGACGAGCCAAGGCAGTGCCGCGAATATCCCTCCCACGATAGAAACGATGACCGCGACCGCACACAGGCCGACCGCCCAGCTGTCGATTCCCCATGCGACCAGTGCAGCAACCGCAACGAGCGCCCACGACCACATGAAGGCCATCTCCATGCGCTCCCAGAGCGGAAAACGAACAAACCGCTCGCCTTTGACCACGTGGAGCCGTCGCCCCAGAAAACCTGGGAGGTCCTCCAGGCGTGCCGGGCCCCAGCGCGCCGACCACCCAGTGACTTCGGCGATCTTGCGCCGCTCGACGCCGGTTGCGCAGAGCTGGGGCAAAACGAGCTCCCGATGATCGACCTGCTCGCCGATCCGTGACGTTCGCACAACGGATATGACGTCGTGATGGGTGAGGTGGCCACCGCCCGCCGCGCACCAAACGTTGATGCCTTTGCTGTTCGCGCACAGAAGCCAGGCGTCGTGACCACTCAGCACGTTGATCAACCGTCGAATCGTGAGCGTGAAGTTGCCAGTGACGAGCACGGGAGAGTTGCGTCCTGGATTTCCGACTCGGACGAGCCCGGTGGGCGCGCGATGCGGGAACATCCGCAGCATGGTGTCTCGCAGCCAATGTGGGAGCTGCCACAGCTTCATCGTCCGCCATCCTCACGCACCGCATGTGCGACGAAAAACGTATCTCCCCAACGCCGCGCTTCTTCAACCCGTCCGAAGCCCGCATCACGAATACGATCGGCCACGCGCTCGACCGGTCGCGTGCTCGCTTGGGTCAGCATGTAGGTGGCCGCGATCAGAGGAAGCCGGCGCATCTGGTACCACAAGCGCCTGGGCCGCGACGAGGGCAGAGTCTCATCGGCAATGACTAAGCACCCGCCAGACACCAACCGGGAGCGTGCGATGTCGAGCGCGTAGGCCTGTTCGTCGGGCGAAAGCTCACTGAACACGAGGCAGAATACGATAGCGTCGAACTGCGCTTCACCGAATCGATCTTCGATTTCCGCGAGGCCGAGCTCGATCCATTCGACGTCACCGCCTCGATCAGCTGGAACGGGCTTCGCGCGCGCGATATCGAGCATCCCGGCGTTCGAATCGATCGCGACCACGTGTGCGCCCCTTGCGGCACAAGCAATTGAAACCCCGCCGGTACCACAGCCAACGTCGAGCACGCGTTTGCCAGGTGAAGCCACGTGCTCGGCAATCTGCTCGTAGACATCCGCGATGCGCCCCCCGGATAAAAGCTCGACACCTCGGTCATAACGCTCAGGCGCAGATTCGAGGAACTTCATCCAGACAAAGCTGCTCATCACTCGGTCCCGGGGGGGAGACCCTCGAGTGACGCGACTTCATTTTCGCGCCCGCGGACGACTCGCTTGCCGACGAGGGGTCCGCGGTACTCGGTGACGATGGTGCACTGGCCCTCGTGGCCGTCGCGTTCGAAGTAGACCACCACCCAATCTCGGACGCGGCCTAGCTCGTGGGCTCGGTCGGTGTTGGAGAACAACGTGGTGAAGTGCCAGCCATCTGCGTAACTGTGGAGGACCGGCAACCAGGCGGCGCCCTCGGGGTTGTTCCGCTTCGGCGCGATGCGGGGGAGCTCGTCCGCTTCGACCTTCTCTCGGTACTCTCGATCGAGATCGAGCAAGAGGCGGACATCCGGTCTCGCTTCCGGCGTCTCAGGCGCGCTGACTTGGGCTCCCGCCTGCCGTAGCTCCTCGAACCTGCGTGCTCTCCCGCGCGCCGATCGGGCGAGCATGGTCGCCAAGATGTCGCGTATCGCTTCGAGTCGGCGCGGGCCAAAGCCGGCGACCGCATCGAGGCGTCCATCGTGTGCCGCCACTTCCAGCGCTTCGAGCGTATCGATGTCTAGCTCCCGATGGATCCGCTCGGCGAGCTCTTCGCCGATCCCCGGCACCGTCTTGAACAGCTCGACGGGGGACAGCATGCCATCGAGCCGCTCGAGTAAACGAAGCCGTCCCGCGTGCGCGATCTCGTCGATCGAGGCGGAGAGACTCGAACCGATCTGCGGCAGCGCGTCGAGACCTTCGCGTCCTTCGGTAAGCGCCAGTTCCTGAATGCTCGTCTCGTGTGTCCGAACGACCGCAGCACCAGCTCGATACGCGTCGATTCGATAGATGTTTGCGTGCTGCGCTTCGAGGCGGTCGGCCACCTGCTCGAGGATGTCGGCGATTCCCGCGTTGGTCACGATTGGCGGCCCGGAGTTCACGGCCGCATCAAGCCACCAGATGGAAGCGGGCGCAATAGCCCGGCAACCGCTAGCCGCCAGACGCGGGCGCGGCTGCCACCTTGAAACGCCCGGGCTTGGGTCCGCTGAGAAACGTTTTCATGAAAAGC
>CBDURI010000431.1:0-2390 GCA_965369435.1 uncultured bacterium | reverse complement strand
TGGATGTTCTGGAACCGGGCGTCGGCCTCGGCGGTATCGTCGTGTTTCAGCATTTCGGCATACCCGCTCTGGTTCACGAGCTCGGCGCCGACCTCGCCGAGCGGGGCGCCCGAAGCCGCGACGTCACGGAGCCCGGACATGAGGCCGGCGAACGCGCCGAGACGCTTGCGGGCCGCGTTGCCGAACTGAGCAAGCGCAAACTCGTCGTCGAGGAGCTCCGAAAGCGTTCGCGCCTGCCCGGCCGCAGAATCGAGAAGACGTGTGATAGTCGTTTTGCCGATTCCTCGCGCCGGCGTGTTGATGATGCGAAGCAGGCTCATGTCGTCTGCTGGGTTGATCATCACGCGCAAGTACGCGAGCAGGTCCTTCACCTCCGCGCGGTCGTAGAAACGCATCCCACCGACGATGCGGTAGGCGATGTTGGCGCTCCGAAGCGACTCTTCGATCACGCGCGACTGCGCGTGCGTTCGGTAGAAGACCGCTACGTCCGAAAGGCGTTGCCCCTGAGAGAGCAGCTCGCGAACACCTCGAAGGACGAGCCGCGCCTCGTCACGCTCATCCATGGTGCGCACGACCAGGATCGCTTCGCCCTCTTCATTGTCGGTCCAGAGCTCCTTGGGCTCCCGGTCGGTGTTTCGCGCGACCACAGCATTGGCCGCGTGGAGGATTCGCTTCGTCGAGCGGTAGTTCTGCTCGAGCTTGACGAGGGTGGCATCCGGGAAGAGCGTGCGGAAATCGAGGATGTTTCGGCGGTCAGCCCCGCGCCATCGGTAGATGCTTTGATCGTCATCGCCGACGACGCACAGGTTGCGGTGGCCCTCCGACAGCAGCTCCACCAAGCGAAACTGAGCATGGTTGGTGTCTTGAAACTCGTCGACCAGCACGTGCGTGAAGCGCCCGATCACCGCTTCGCGAAACGCTTCGTCCGATTCGAGTGCGCGCACGGTACGGTAGATCAAATCGCCGAAATCGAGCGCATTGGCTTGCTGAAGGCGTTCTTCGTAGGTCGTGTACACGCGGCGCACGACCTCGGACCATGGGTCCGGCGTTTCGATGTCGGCAGGAGCCTGAACCTCTTGCTTGGCGCGGTTGATCCGGGCCGCCATCGCCTTAGGCTGGTATCGCTTGTCGTCGAGTCCCAGGTCGCGAAGCACGCGTTTCACCAGCGCCAATTGGTCCTGGTCGTCGTAGATCGTGAAGTCCTTGGTGAGCCCGACACTCGCACCATGACGCCTGAGCAAGCGCGCGCAGGTCGCGTGAAAGGTGCCAACCTGCACGGCGGCTCCCTGCTCGCCAAGCAACCCCAACAAACGCTCGCGCATCTCGCCGGCCGCCTTGTTGGTGAACGTGACCGCGAGAATCCTCCAGGGCGCCACATCGTGACTGGCGATCAGATGCGCGATGCGAAACGTGATCACGCGCGTCTTGCCGCTGCCGGCGCCCGCGAAGACCACGAGCGGCCCCCCCTCGTGAACGACTGCGGCGCGCTGACGAGAATTCAGAGAGCCCAGGTCCAGCACCGGCTGAAGGTAGCTGTCTGGGTGTTGAAAACCAGGCAAAAGCCGGGATTCGGAGAAGCACACGGCGTCGGTAGCTGGCCTTCGGGAGGATTTGCGCGTAGACCCTCACGTGTGGGTGGTGACGGCGACTAACCCCTTGAAAACGTCGAGGATCTTGGGTGAATCAACCGCTGTCCAATGCGTCCAAATCCGAGGAGGGCTCCCGAGCCTCCTCCAAGAAGGACGACCATGATTTGGTACAACGCGTACAAGCAGGAGATTCAGCGGCTTTTCGGGCGCTCTACGACAAGTATCACCGTCGAGCGTTTGCCGTGGCCATGGGCGTCGTCAAGAACGAGGACGATGCGCTCGACGCCGTTCAAAACGCTTTCGTCAAGGTCCACAAGAACATACACAAGTTCCAGGGGAGCTCGAGCTTCTATACTTGGCTCTATCGGATCGTCATGAATGTCTCCATCGACCACGTTCGGCGCACCAGCAGGCGCAAAACCCTGGACTTCGACGAGCGTGCTCTGCACGAAGAGAGCGAGATTGCAGGCGACGGCGCGTTGCTGCCACGCGTGACCGACGCCAACCCGGGCAAGGCCGCTCTGCGCCGCGAGCTCGGGAGCGCCATCCAAGCCGCCCTCGCGGAGCTGCCCGAACACCATCGGGCGGTGATCGTGCTTCGCGAGATCGAAGGAATGAGCTACGAAGAGATGGCGGAGGCCCTCGAAGTGCCCAAAGGGACGATCATGAGCCGTTTGTTTCATGCCAGAAAGAAGATGCAGGTCGCGCTTGCACCGTATCTTTCGGGAGAGGCGGTTTCCGAGGAATAGCCATGGAGAGCCTAGAGATAGAAGACGCGAAACTTCAAATGTTCTTCGACGG
>CBDURI010000430.1:0-2392 GCA_965369435.1 uncultured bacterium | reverse complement strand
GAAGAAGCCCAAAGGCAGTCGCCGAGGACTGCGCGGCAAGAAGCGAAGCCTCTAGTGTCTGATCCGGAAGCGTGGTGGTGACTGGCAACCGCCTAGGCTTAGTTTCATCCGACCCACCCACCCCCACCACGTAATCCTCCCTCCGCGGCGTTCGCTACGCTCTGCCTTGGCGTCGCATTCGCGCCGGGCTTCGCCTGCGGCTCGCGCTTCCGCGCAAGCCGGCGAGCCCAGTGCTCACTTTCACCACTACGTTTTTGATCCGCACACTAGTAGCGGCTGATCGCTTTGGCCGCGTCGTTAAAAAGATCTCGGGCGAGGTGTGAACCCCGCCCGAGTGCCCGTTTGTTGTACCCCCAAGGAGTGTGAATCTCGATTTGGCCCGCCGACGGGTCGCTGATCAGCCGTCGACAGTCCTACGGTAAAGCTTCGGGAACACGGTTGTCAACAGGTATCTTGGGTCACAATTGTGCAAAGGTTCCGAGTGCTTGAGGTAAGCGCACGCCTCCGGGTTTGAGGGGTGCCGCGGTCGCCTCTCTGTTATGGTTGGCGCGCTCATGCAAGGGGGACAGTCGAGCTTGGCGAATCTGGGTCTGCGGCTCGGCGAATCCGTGGAGTTTACGGTTCGCGGCGAGTGTATGCGGGGCCTCCATAGCGGTCGGTCTGTGCGGGTCCGCAAGCAGTGGGTGTACTTCCCTGGTGATGTCGTCGTCGTGCGCCGATGTGACCACTGGAACACGCACCGATTCTTGGGGTACGCGGCGACCGTTCGCGGCATCGTCGCGCTCACGCAGGCCGACAACGCCGACGAGCGAGACCCCGCCGCGCCAGCAAGTGCGATCGTCGGGCGCGCGGAGTGCGACGTCAGTGGTTCGGAGCGGGCGGCCGCGTGCGGCAAGTACGCGCGTGCGCTGATGCGCAGGGTGGCGAACGCGGGCCGATGAGTGCGCTGACCATCGCGTTTGCCGGTTCCCGGTACCGATTTGCGGGGCTGAACCCAGAGCAACTCGACCTGGTGCGTTCGCGATTCGACGCTTTGCTGTGCATCGACGACAACCAGCCCGACGTCGAGGTAGACGTACACTACGCACCCAACCCAGAAGGGTTCATGAGAAGGCCGGTGGGCCCCGTCGAGTACCGGATCGCGGTGGTGCATGGCGAGGACAGCGTCGCCGTTGCCGGCATCGGATTCACTGCCAACATCGACCGCACCCCTCTTCGAGCGCAGATGCAGACCTGCCTCGCCGACGAATGGTTCTTGGGCGCTTTCGAGAATCTCTTCCGCGTGATCGCTTGCTATCGGCTCTTCAGCGAGGGGGCGCTGGTGATGCACAGCGCCGCCTTCACCGATGGCGTCCGCGGTTTTCTCTTCTGCGGACGCTCGGGCGCTGGCAAAACCACCCTGTGCCGGCTGGCGGAGGAGCTCGATCTCGGCATCCTGAGTGACGAGCTCAACGCCGTCACGACCGCGGGAGAGGTCTTCGAGCTTCAAGCCATGCCATTTGCAGGTGATTTTGGTGGAGTACCCACGCCGCACCCGCCCTACCCGCTGACCGGATTGCTCGGCCTCGCGCATGGCGCGGCCCCGTCGGTACACCGGTGCTCGAAAGCCGAAGCGGTCTCGCGTATCGTCGCCTCGTGCCCCTACATCAACGCCGACTCCCTGCTAGTCGACGAGCTCACGTCTCGCGCCGCCATGCTGATCGAGCGTGTGCCATTGCGCGTTCTTTGTTTTGCAAAGGACACCCGTTTTTGGAACGTCTTGGACCATGAGTACCGAAACCAGCACGCAGCACTATCGCGTTGACCCGCACGCCAGGTTTCGCGTGATGGACGACGAAGGTATCTTCGTCCTTCAGGACGCCGGCGAGGTACTCGTAGTAAATGAGGTGGGCGCTTTCATCGTGGAACAGCTGAAGGCCGAGCACAGTCTAGACGAAGTGATCACGAGCATTACCGAACGGTATGCCGTCGACGCCGAGCGAGCGCGATTGGACGCCTCGTCCCTCGTCGCCGAGCTCCTACGGGCAGGCGCAATCACGCGATCATGAGCTACTCCGACACGGTAAAGCGCACTTGGAACGACAATCGGCTGATGTCGGTGCTGCTCGAGCTCACCTACGCCTGCAACCTCGACTGCATGTTTTGCTACAACGACCTGTCTCTCGGCGGGAAGCGACTGTCCCTCGCTCAGTATCGTGAGCTCCTCCACGACCTCGCCTCTCTCGGCGTGCTCAACCTCTCGTTGACCGGTGGCGAGCCGCTCGCACACCCGCACTTCTTCGAAATCGCGGGACATGCACGTGACCTCGGGTTCGTGATCCGGCTCAAGACCAATGGCCACGCGATCAAAGAAGCCGTGGCTCGCCGAATTCGAGATGAAGTCGACCCGTTT
>CBDURI010000429.1:0-2393 GCA_965369435.1 uncultured bacterium | reverse complement strand
TTGCTCTTCGGCGCGCTCTACCTTGCGCTCCGCGACGGCGCCGACGTCCCACCCGCCAACACAGCCACCACCCTAGGCAGGCAATACTAGCTCCGCGCACTACCGGGGGGAGGCGGCGATGTTGCCTCCGTCGACCGTAACGACGCAGCCTGTGGTGCTGGGCGCGAGCGCGAGATTCACGAAAGCGCTCGCCACGTCCTCAGCTGCGACCTCGCGACTCAGGAGATTCGAGCGATAGTACGCATCGGCGCTGAGACCCCTTACCTCAGCGCGCCGCTGGACGTCCTCTTCATTGAGAAGCGCCGTTCGAATCCGGTCTGCGTTGACCGCGTTACTGCGCACGCCAATGTCCCCGCATTCAACTGCATACTGCTTCATGAGCGCAACGACCGCAGCCTTGGCGGTCGCGTACGCGCCGAAACCCTTGCCCGGGTTGAACGCTGCCTTGGAGGCGTTGAACAGTAAGAACCCCCCGATGCCTTGAGCGCGCAAGACGCGAATCGCCGCGGACGCGAGATACTGATGCGAGAAGAAGTTCACCTCGAAGCTCTGCTTGAGCTCTTCGGTCGCAAGCAGGGCGATGGCCCCCTGCGATGCCACGCCAGCGTTCGAGACGATGCCATCGAGTCCCCCGAAGACCCGAATACTGCGGTCCACGCTGGCGCGCACCGCCTCCTCGTTCGTGACATCCACGACCTCAAAGCAGGCGCCGATGGCCTCGGCAACCTCCCGAAGAGGGGCCTCGTCGCGATCGATCAGATAGAGCGACGCCCCAACGTCCGCGAACGCTTTTGCCGTGGCGGCACCGATACCCCGGGCTGCTCCAGTGATATAGACGACCCTTCCCTGCAGCGGTTTGGGGCTCACCTTGCCGAGCTTGGCCTGTTCGAGCGACCAGTACTCCATGTCGAATAGGTCCGCCGCCGGCAGCGCCTCGTAGCGTCCGATCGCTTCGGCGGTCTCGATGACGTCGATGGTGTGCTCGTAGATGTCGGCCGCTACCCCCGCGGCTCTTTGGGAGACTCCCGCAGCGATGAGACCCAGGCCGGGCACCAATATGATCCGCGGATCGGGGTCTAGCGTCGCGACACGACGTCCTTTGCGGCTCGCCTCCCGCTCCACGTATGCGACGTATTGCTCTCGATATGAAGCGAGGCGCTCGTCGATGTGCGTACTGACCGCGGCGCCATCCATGTCCGCACTGAGATCGAGCAGCAACGGCACCGGCTTCGTCCGAATGACGTGATCGGGTGTTGCGGTTCCGCGCTGGGTCACGCTTTGCAGGTCGCCACGGGCTAGAAACGCGTCGATCGACGGCCCGTGCCGCAACTCCAACATGTATCGCCGCTCTGCGGCGCCGAGCTTGCCGCGGAGAATCGGTGCGACGGTTTCATAATGCAGCGGCGCGGAACCTCCCCGGACGACGTGAACAGCCTCTAGCTTTGCCCTTGCAAAACGCTCCGCCGCATCGACCGCGTCAACGTGCCGCTCATAACTCTCCTTCGCCGTGTCACCAAACGTGAACAACCCGTGTTGGAGCAGGAGCAATCCTTCGACCCTGGGATCGTGTTCGTATATTTCGGCTGCACGCTTCGCGAGGGCGAAACCCGCCATGACATACGGGACGACGCCAAGCCGCGCTCCGAACACCTCTCGACAGATCGCCTCCGCATTCGGTTGATCGACCAACGCGAGAATCGCGTCCGCGTGAGAGTGATCGATGAACTTGTGGGGAAGAAAGCCGTGCAAGAGCGTCTCGACCGAGGGGTTCGGGGAATTGGAGTCGATAAGGCGAGTGCGTTGCGCATTGACCATGTCCTCGTCGGACAGCACCTCTCGGTCGCGCAACGCGCCGAGGCTCTCGAGACGGACCGCTGGCAAGCCGGCCGGCTCGATGCGTCCGAGGTCCCATCCACTGCCCTTGACACACAGGACAGGCACCTCGTCGCCGATGTCGTCAACCAGAGTCGTCTTCACCGACGTGTTGCCGCCGCCATGGAGCACCAAAGCCGGGTCCTGCCCGATCAGACGCGAGGTGTACACGCGGAGCGCAATGTCCTCGTTGACCTGTGGATCGTCCCGATAGCGTTCGATCGTCGCTTGCGCGTCTGGGTCCGACCACCGGCTCTGCACGTCGGGCTGCCTCCGTCGGACTCTGACATGGACAATGGCACAGCGCTTGCTCCTGTAGGGGTGGAACAGCTGCCGATTGTGCCAATCTGCGCCCCGCGCCTAGAAAGGGTGACAAAAATGTCGCGAAATCGATTTATCCTTAGTGTTGCTTCAGCTCTCGGGCTAGTCCTGATGGCGCAACCCGGGTCCGCCCACGCCTGTGGCGGGCTTTTTTGTTCGGCCTCGGCGCCGGTCAATCAGGCCGCCGAGCGGATCATCTT
>CBDURI010000428.1:0-2420 GCA_965369435.1 uncultured bacterium | reverse complement strand
TGGTCTTCACCAATCGCTTCGTCGACCTCGTCCAGGAACGCATCGACCTCGCGCTGCGTGCGGGGGCCGTCACCGAGCCCAACCTGATCGCCCGCAAGCTTCTTCCCTCGGACTTCCAACTCGCGGCCCATCCGGACAACGACATCGACTGCGACGACATCACCGGGCTGCAGGCGTACCCATTCGTGCTGTATCGCAAGCGCGGTCAGACCCAGGTGCTTCGACTGGAAAAGGGAAGTGGCAACGCGCACCAGACCGTCGAGCTCACCGTCTCCGGAAGGGTCAACGTCGACGACTACACCGCCATGGTCGAGCTCGTCGCCGCAGGGCAGGGCATCGGCCTAATGCCAGAGCTACACGTCGCGGAGGCCGAGAAAGCCGGGCGGTTGGTCCGTGTCTTCCCGGAGTGGGTACTTCCTTCGCCGCCGATTCACCTGGTGTATTCCACTCGGCAGCTCCCAGAACGAGTCCGTCTGCTGATCGACTTCCTCTGCGCGACCCTCCACGCACCCTGACGCGCGCGGGGCGCTACTTCCAGTAGTCCACGCGCCCGCGAAACCAGCCGTCTTCGTCTACCCAGACCGTATGGCGCTCGTTCGGTTGGTTTTCCGGGGTTCCCGCGGCCCAGACTTTCCACTTCGCGTAGGTACATTCGCGCCTGAAGTGAACCCCGTGCAGTGTCTCCTCGTCGTCGCCCTCTGGTACGATCTCCGGGCCGCTAGGGGGGCCAACGCACCTGACCTCCTCGTTCTGGGCGGCCCATCGGAGCTGTTCCTCGTCGACCGTGTCATGCTCGCCCCGACTGCGGTAGGGCCAATCGTTGAGCCATTGCGCGGCTTCCGCTGCGGAGGCCGGACGCGCACGTTGCCCGTCCGCAGTCACGGTATCGAGCTCGTCCCAGAGCGACGCCTCGGTACAGCAAGGGGTGGCAACCGCGAGAAACCCCTCAATCGCGGGTTTCCATGATGGCTCCGCTGTGTCGGCGCGCCTGGACAAGGCGAAGCCGACCGCTAGGAGGACGGCCACCACCACGATTGTGATCGCCAAGGCCATGCGTCTGTTGGTGAGCTGCATACGTTCGCAGTACTAGCCGAAGTGAGCTTCTGTGCCACCCTCTGTCTAATTGGTCATGTCCTGGGACACACTCATCCAAAACGCATTGCTCTTCGATGGCCGCTCCGAAGCCCCGGTTCAGCAGGACGTCGCAATTGAAAACGGCAAAGTAGCTGAAGTCGGGTCGGACCTCGACGCTTCCCGGGCGACCGAGGTCGTCGACGCCACCGGCCGTTGGTTGATGCCGGGTCTTTGGGACATTCACACGCACCTCGATCTCGAAGTCGAGCTCGATCCGGGGCTCACCGAGGTGGTGCGGCATGGGACGACGACCGCCGTGGTTGCCAACTGTTCGATCGGGGTGCCGTTCGGGCGCCAGAACGCGGATGGGCACGATCCGGTCGTGTCTTGCTTCGCGCGCGTTGAGAACATCCCCAAGAGTGTGCTCGCACGTGTCGCGGATCGAATCACTTGGGACAATCCCAAGGACTACCTCGACCATTTCGCGGAGATGCCGCTTGGCGCGAACATCGTGCCGATGATCCCGCACTCGATGCTGCGGATCGAAGCGATGGGCCTCGAGCGGGCGATCACCGTGGATCCGACCGCCGAGGAGCTTCAAAAGATGGAGGGCATCCTCGAGAAGGCGATGGAGGACGGCTACGCCGGGTTCTCCACCGATTCGCTGCCTTTCCACTATTTGTCGAACGACCCGCACCGTAAGAAGCGGATTCCCGCGAACCACGCCTCGTACGGCGAGGTCAAGCGCCTCACGAACGTCGTGCGCCGCTACGGCCGCGTCTGGCAGGCGACGCCCGAGAAGGACAACCCGATCAACGTCATCCGCTGGTTCATGCTCAGCAGCGGCCGGTTCTTCGGGAAGCCTCTCAAGCTGACCGCGGTGGCGGCGCTCGATGTCGTGACCAATCGAGGCCTCGCGCGCCTCGGCGTCGCGCTTACGCGCATCATCAACTCGCGCCTCATCCAAGGCCACTTTCGACTGCAGGCCTTGGCCGCGCCCTTCCGCGTCTATTCCGACGGCGCGATCACACCGCTCTCCGAAGAGCTTCCGGCGCTCCGCGAGCTCAACGAAATCGATCTCGAGGACAAGGACGCGCGGATCGCCCTGCTCAACGACCCGGCGTACTGCAAACGGTTCCGCAAGATGTGGTACCACGACAAGAAGGGCTTTTCGCTCGCACGCATCAAGCGCTGGCTCCGCCTCATGGACGACAGCTTGAGCCGCGACCTCGAGGACATCGTGATGACGGCGCGCCCGCTGCCCGTCTGGGAGGGCGAGACGCTGCAGGAGATCTATGACCGTTTGCTCGACTGGCAGGCGAGGCCGAGCGGGCAGGGGCGACGCC
>CBDURI010000427.1:0-2425 GCA_965369435.1 uncultured bacterium | reverse complement strand
TCGTCGTGTGGCGCGAGGGCCCGGACATCTGGGCCGCGGAGTTCGAGTAGCCTAGAGCACGAGCGGGATATCGTACCGGTCGCAGTAGCCCCCGAAGCGCTCTCGGATGCGACCGAGGGTCATGCCGAAGTCCGCGATCTCGTAACGGTGGGCGCCATGTTTACCGCGGGGATGGTTTGCCAAGAACCCGCGCATGCGGGCTTCGATGTTGGCAGACCAGGGGATGTCGAATCGCTCGTACGCGCGGCCGAGAACGGCCACCGGGTCGGCGACCACCTCCTCGAACTGAACGTCCATGAACTGATCGGACTTATCGCGATGCTTGTCGCGGGCCGTCGTGGCCGCGTCGAGTGAGTCGGCCCACCATTGCAGCTGCTGTTCTCCCAGCGCATGCGGATCAACCGAATCGCTGGCGAGACCACGAATCACGTAGATGAGGCTAGCCATCGAGGGAACGGTTTTCGCGGGGTCTCGGTGGGTGAAGATGATCCGCGCGTCCGGATACTCGCAAAGCAGCGCGTCGAGCGAGCGCAAGTGCACCGGGCTCTTGAGCACCCAACGGTCTTTCATGTGTTTGCTTTGCAGGTGCTCGAGGAAGTGCCGGTGGTACCTGTATGCCGGCGCATCGCTCTGCTCATCCACCCACGCCTGGTAGCTCGGGACGTTGAACGTCACGTTGAACTGAGGCCCGAGCATGGTCTGGGCGAGGATCGGCATGCACTCCTGCGGGAGCTCCGCGCCCACTTCGTGAATGGACGCCAGCGATGGGGCCATCGTGTCCATGTGCCCGAAGTACGTCCTGCCTTTCGCGATTCGCGGGTCGGTGGCGAACGTTGCGCTTCGCGGCGGAGGGTCGGGAAACTGCACCTCCCAACCGAGGGGCACCCGGTTCGCGGGGTCCTGGGCGAGCAGGTTGAAGAGGATCGTCGTCCCGGTCCGTGGGAATCCCACGATGAACACGGGCCGCTCGATCGGAACCCCTACCACTTCGGGGTGGGCCGCGCGGTGCCGATAGACACTGAAGCGATTCTGAAGAAACCCGAGCAACGACTGGCGACACATCACCCGGCCCAACCAGTTCAGATCCGCCTCGCGTGCGATGGCATCGAAGAGCACTGGAAGCGCGTCTCGGAAGCTCTCGTCGCCGAACTGGTCGGACTTGGCCGCACGCGCCGCGGCGTGAACGATGTTGTCCGGATCCAAGGAAGGCCACCGGGGCGCCAATACGGGACCAACGCGGTTGAGGACCCGCATGGTACGGTTTCGATGCGGGGGTGCTGCAGGCATGGCGTCGCATTGCGTCGAGTAGCACGAGCCTCCATAGCCGGCAAAATGTGGAGAACGCATGAGTGACGGCGAGAAAGCCAAGCGAGTTGCCATCGTCACGGGCGCATCGTCCGGAATCGGGGAGGCCACCGCGCGTTGCCTGGCCAAAGAAGGCTACACGGTCGTGTTGGCGGCGCGCAGAGCGGACCTGCTCGATAGCATCGTCGCAGACATCACCGCCAACGGTGGCACGGCACGGAGTGTGCCTACCGATCTGAGTGACGCCGAGCAAACTTCGGCACTCGTGAAGACCACGCTCGACGCCTTCGGTAGGGTCGACGTTCTGGTCAACAACGCGGGGTACGGACCACCCTTCGCGCTCGAGCAGATGGACCGCACCGCCATGCGCCACGTGTTCGATGTGAACCTGCTGGCGGGTATGCAGCTGATCGCGGAGGTGACGCCGACCATGCGCGAACAAGGCGGCGGACGCATCGTCAACATCAGCTCGCTGTCCCGGTACGTGGGGGCCCCCCTCGCTGCTGCGTACGCGGCCACCAAGGGTGGCATGGAAGCCATGAACGCGTGCATGCGTCTAGAACTCTCGCCGTGGAACATTCAGCTGAGCGTGATCGTGCCCGGGTTCGTCGACACGCCGACATTCGACAAGTCTCGACGGGCCGGAGAGCACCTCCGGGACGACCCGAACAACCCCTACCGGCAGTTGATGTCCGATCTCGACGCCTTTGCCACTGACCAACTAAAGAGTGCCGTTCCTCCAGAGGAAGTCGGCAAAGCGGTGGTCAAAGCGGTGACCGCGTACACGCCCAAAACCCGATATTTCGTCCCCAGGTCGGCGCGTACGGCGGTACGAATGTTCGGGTCGCTACCCGACCGCTTCGCCGACCGACTCCTACTCAAGATGTACAAGTGGGGACCGTGGGCATGAGCGCCCGGCCTGTAAAGCAGGGACCGAAGCGAGTTCTCGTCACCGGTGCCGCGAAGGGGATCGGCGCGGCCATCATTCGTCTCTGCATCGAGGCGGGACACGAGGTGGTGGCAGTCGATGTCGACCGAGAGGGATTGTCACGGCTCCGTCAAGAGCTTCCGGGCATCGAGACCGCAGTTCTCGACGTGCGCGATCTGGCGGCATGGGAGC
>CBDURI010000426.1:0-2444 GCA_965369435.1 uncultured bacterium | reverse complement strand
TCTCAGCGGGGTGCTGCGGAGCCGGCCGACTTCCTGGGCTTTGTATTCGGGCTGCGGTGGCTTGCCGGTGAAGCGTTCTACTAACCAGTTCATCAATGCGGCCAAGCGTGTGTCGGAGAGCGGCGCCTGGGCGGCGCCGGGGACCTGGATCCAGTATTCACGCGCTCCCGGCTTTCCGTCGAGCTCCGGCATCTTTTGGAATGATGGCACGACACTCGAGCCCGAACCGTCCATTCGGTGGCAGCCGGAGCAGTTCAGGATGTAGTCGTGCTCCTCGTAGGAGTCCGCGCGCGCCGTGATCGTCGTGAGCAGCAACGCCGCCATCGTGACGGCGAGTCTCATTTCTCGGGCTGCGCTTCTTTGGCTGTCTTGACGACGACTGCAGTCGAGCAGCTGTAGGTTTGCGCTTTGGCGCCTCCGCACCAGTTGATGTCGTTGTTGCGGTACCAGTGATAGAGGGGGCGCTCCCCTTCGTTGCGGTTGCACATACAGCGGCCGCAAAAGGTCCTTCCGCAGCAGTCGTTGTAGGAGATGATGTAGTCCTTGCCGTCCGCTGGGTTTCGGCAGGTTCCGATCCAGGTGACGGGGGACATTTCGGTCCCTGGCGGGCAGGCGGTGTGAGACCCTCCGCAGCAGCTACAGAGGAAACCGTCGATGGCGCAGTGCCGCCAGTACTCGCATCGGGTCGGGTCACCTTCGCGCCCTTTGACACCATCTTCACCGACCGTGTGCTTCTCGGCGGCACGCGCCACGGGAAGCAGGGGCAGGGCGGCTCCACCGATGAGCACCCCGCCGAAGCGCGACAACCAGTTGCGGCGTGACACCCGCCGCGCGGACTGCCGACTCACACCTTCGAACCAACGATCGAGCCGACTCATTTGGCCTTCTCCTCTAGGTACTCTTGAATGGATGCGACTCCGCGCCGCTGCGCCTCGAACAGGCTCTCGAGGTGTTCGCGCGTGTTGACCAAACCCTGGGCGGCGACGATGCCGTTTTCATCGATGAGCACCGCGTAGGGGAGCTTCGCCACGCCGTAGGTCATGCCGAGCGGTGCGGACAAGATGTACGGCAGGTGCGTGATGCGTTTTTCGGCCGCGAACGCGCGGTGCTCGTCGGGCAGTCCGTCGCTAGCCAGGACGACGCGGACGCGCGGTACTTCGGTGCGGGCAACCCGTTCCACGGTTGGCAGAAGGTTGTCGCAGACGGGGCACGTCGGCGAGAGGAAGAAGAGGAGGGTTCGGCTCTCGTCTTTCGATGCACCGCCGACTTGCACGGGGTGGTCATGGATGTCGATCAACGCCACCTCGGGGGCAGGGTCGCCGACTTTGATTCTCGCCTCGGGAGAGAGGGCGCCGACTGGGGAGATGCGTTCGTGGAGCAGGCCGATCTGGCGGGTGAGAGCGAGGACCGTGAGGGCGAGGCCGATCACGAGCAGCCACAGCACGCCGTTCGAAATGAGGAGCGCGTCGATCATCGGGCGCCTCCTAACCGGCGCAAGGAGGGGCCGGTATTCGCTAAACGCTGCCCCGCGGTCCAAAGGAGAGACAGCGTGATGAGCGCCGCCACGACAGTCAGCCCGTCGACCCAAATCAGCGTGCGCGCTCGAATGGGCAACAGGAGCGCGCAAGCCGCAACGATCAAGATGAGGTTGCGGACCACGAGCCAGTTGCTCAGTGGAACGCGGGCTGATGCGGCGAAGCACCCGCAATCGATGTCGCGCCGTCCGCGCGCGATGTTCACGGAGATGGCTAGCGTGTACAGGGCGAGGAGCGGGATGGCTGCGATCGCTGCAACCTCGCGCGACGGTGGGTAGAGCAGCCCGATGGCGATCGACGTTTCGAGCAAGGGGAGGAATCGCGCCACCGGAGTTACGAGCCACGGCGGCAGCAGTTTGTACGCGCCCACTACGGCTCCAAACCGAAGCCGATCGGACGCCTTGTGCCAAGCCGCCGCGGCAAAGAGGAGCGCAAGCGCGAAGCAAACCGATAGCTCGATGACCGGGTCGATCATGGCACCACCAACAGCGCGCCGGACAGACCGGTTTCGTCGATGCTCCGGAGGTGTTCGCCGCTCAGCGCATCGAGGACTCCGACCGCGCCCAGGTCTGCGTTGCGCACGAAGAGCAAGGGTTTACTGTCTTGGGTCACGGCGATGCTGTGCACGCCCATGTTCGGCAGTAGGAAGTCGAGGACCTTGCCGAACGTACCTTCCGCATCGAACCCGGCTTGCGGACCGAGAAATGCAACGATCAAGCTGGGCGCGGTGAACACCTCGACCCTCTTGTGGGCGGGTACGTCGTACACCCAAATCTCAGCGCCTGGATCTTTGTGCGACCCCGGCCCGCCCTGGTGCACCACCGAGTAGAGGCGCTTGGTGCCGGGATGGTAGGCGAGGTGTTGCGCGCCGCCGATCCGCCATTCGTCCTCGAGCTCGTCGCTGGTGAA
>CBDURI010000425.1:0-2456 GCA_965369435.1 uncultured bacterium | reverse complement strand
CGGACGTTGTATGGTCGCTTTCGGACGAGATGACAATTCCATTCGAGGAGATCAGCCCCTGGATTCGTGAGCCGGATGCTCCCTGCCCTCCGCTTCAGGGAGAGCAGCACGCGGATGTCGTCGTCATCGGCGCCGGCTACACGGGTCTTTCGGCGGCGCTGTCGCTCCGTGAGCAAGGTGTCGACGTCCTCGTGCTGGAGCGAGACTTCGCTGGCGCGGGCGCAAGCGGCAGTAACGCCGGCCATCTTACCCCGACGATCGGCAAAGACCTGCCGACGTTGTTGCGGATGTTCGGAGAGGAGCGGGCGCAAGCGCTCGTGCAGTTCGCGGACCAAGCGGTCGAGTACACGGAGCACATCGTCGAGCATCTACGCATCGAGTGCAGCTACGAACCCAATGGCAACGTTCTCGCAGCCGTGCATCCGAAGCAAGAGAAACGCCACCTCTAGGCAGCTGCTGCGGCGTCGCTTCTCGGCGCTCATGTCCGGTTCCTGTCCGGCGAGGAGATGCGCGAGCGCGGCTTGCCCCGGGCCTTTCACTGCGGGGTGCTCGAGCAGCGGGGTGGGGTGCTGGACCCCGGACAATACGTCACCGGGCTTCGCGAAGCTGCGATCGACGCCGGGGTTCGGCTCCACGAGCACTCGCCGGTTCAGTCGATCGACGAGGGCAGACCGGTTCGCGTGCGGTGCGACGGCGGTGTGGTCAGCGCGGATTCTGCGATCGTTGCGACCAATGCCTACTCCCCGTCCATCGGGTTCATGCCGCGCAAGGTCGTGCCCCTGCGCGTCTCCCTCTTTGAAACCGAGCCACTCAGCGCCAGCCAGCTCGCCGCGATCGACTGGAACGGCCGCGAGGGAATCTACACCTCCCACGAAGTGCTCGAGAGCTACCGGCTGAGCGCGCGCAACACGATCATCGGCGGTTCGAGAGTCGTTCGTTACGCGTACGGCAGCAAGCTCGCCCAGGGCTACGACCCGGCAGCGTTCGAGACCATCGAGAGCGCCTTCAAACAGAGGTTTCCCCAACTCGAAGGACTCTCGGTGCAGCGCTTTTGGGGCGGCTGGATCGGGCTCGGTGTGGACTTCCTACCGATGATCGGCACGACCGGCGATAAAGAGAACATCCACTACGGGCTCGGGTATGCGGGCCATGGTGTCGCGCAGGCGACTCTGATGGGCGCGATGCTCGCTGATCGCATCTTCGGTTGCGCCCACGAGTGCGAGAGCGCTCTCGCCAGAAGAGCATGGTCCTGGCCTCCTGAGCCCTTGCGCTATGCAGCGTACGGTGCGATTACACGAGTGCTCTACGCCATAGACGCTAGAACCGACCGTCAGCTGAGGACGCTGCGCGTGGACGCCCAATGACTGAAGCTCAAATCACTCCGCGTCTGCGCAGACTGTCGTTTCTCGATCGCTACCTGACGCTGTGGATTTTCCTCGCCATGGCCGGCGGCGTGGGCGCGGGGTACTTCGTGCCGGGCATCGACGCGTTCATCAATCGCTTTCAGGTCGGCACGACCAACATTCCGATCGCCATCGGGCTCATCCTGATGATGTATCCGCCGCTCGCCAAGGTGCGCTACGAGGAGCTCGGCGATGTCTTCCGCAACGTCAAGGTCCTAGGGTTGTCGCTGGTGCTGAACTGGGTGATCGGTCCCATCCTGATGTTCGGGCTGGCGCTCGCGTTCTTGCAGGACCGGCCCGAATACATGATCGGCGTGATCATGATCGGCATCGCCCGCTGCATTGCGATGGTGATCGTATGGAACGACCTCGCCAAAGGCGACACGGAATATGCGGCGGGACTCGTCGCTCTCAACAGCGTTTTTCAGGTGCTGTTTTACAGCGCGTATGCCTGGCTCTTCGTCACCGTACTGCCGCCGTTGTTTGGGCTCGAAGGAAGCGTGGTTCAGGTATCGATGGGACAGATCGCCGAAAGCGTATTCATCTACCTCGGGATCCCCTTCATCGCTGGCATGCTCACGCGCCTGACCCTCGTCAAGCTCAAGGGCAGGACATGGTACGAGGACGTCTTCATTCCGAAGATCAGCCCGCTGACACTCACCGCGCTTCTATTCACCATCGTCGTGATGTTCAGTCTCAAGGGTGAGCTCATCGTGAGCATTCCGTTCGATGTCGTTCGGATCGCGATCCCGCTGCTCATCTACTTCGTCCTTATGTTTCTCGTCAGCTTCTGGTTCGCCCGTCGAATGGGCACCGACTATCCGAAGACGGCAACCTTGTCGTTCACCGCAGCGAGCAACAACTTCGAGTTGGCCATCGCGGTTGCCATTGCGGTCTTCGGCATCAACTCAGGGGTAGCCTTCGCCGCCGTCATCGGCCCTCTAGTCGAGGTGCCCGTGCTCATCGGTCTCGTCCACGTGTCGCTCTACTTTCAGCGTCGCTATTTCGTGGGCCTGGCCGGCACGACGGCGTGACAACATGCCCCACACCAAT
>CBDURI010000424.1:0-2471 GCA_965369435.1 uncultured bacterium | reverse complement strand
TGGTCGCCATCGCGTCCCGCACTTGCTCCCTGTCCGTGATGTCGCAGGGCAAGGCCAAAGCCTCGATGCCCGCGCTTGCAAGCTCCTCGCGCGCCATCCCGAGCGGACTCGACGGCAGGTCGACGATCGCGATCTTGGCGCCAGCCCCTCCAAAGCTTCGCGCGAGCGCGCGTCCGATCCCACCGGCGCCCCCGGTAATGACGACGCCGCGCCCATTGAAATCACGCCGAGCCAAGAAGACCTCGTGCATGGGGGGTGAGCGCGTCTCCTCCAACGGTGTGAGTCATGGCGATCCTTACTGCGTCGGGTGAGATCAAAGCGGTGGTTGGACGAAATAGGAGCCCAGTGGGATGAACATCTCGTCGTTTGTGGTCATGCCACCCTGGAGCGGGCAGGCATCGCAGACACCGGCGCCGCAAACGCTGTCGTCACCCCCGCACGCCGCCCCCTGGTTCGAATCGCCGACGCACACCAACTGGTCCGGAGTACAACCGCAGGTCGCAAATCCGGCGACGGCGGCCGCCGTGTCGCAAATCTGGCTGTACCCTGCCGTGGAGTTGAGCTTGAGAGTGGAGATGTCTTCTCCGCCGTTGTCGAACAAGGCGCATGCTTTGAAGGTACGCTCCGCGTCTTGTGCGCCGTCGAACTTGGGGAGAGCCTCACCTTCGAAGTAGAGATACAGGGGGTCGTCGTAAAGCCTGTTCTCGTACATGGGCGCGCCCTCGGGGACGGTGCAGCCTGTGTCCACGCTCGAAAGGCCTCCCCCCGAACACGGCTGATGGGGCGGGGCCCAGATGCGGAACAGCTGGCCGTGCCAGTGCATGTGCGAGCTCAATGTCATCAGGCGGGCGTAGCGTGGGAGGGTAAAGGTCATGCACACTTCGCGACTCTCGAAAGGCGGAATCTCTCCCATCGCGAAGATGCGGGAAACATCGAAGATCTGTTCGCGCTCCCATTGGCGGTCGACGTCGCGGATGAAATCGAGATTGACCCATTGCTCGATCGTCGTGTCTTTGGTGGTGAGATTGAACGCATGGCTGTTCCAAGCGATGAAGCCATCGACCGGTAACACGCTGTACACACCGTCGACCGGATCATCGACGAATGTCGACTCCTGCGCGCCCGTGAGCTGAACACGGCTGCTACTCGTCCCCGAGAGCGACGCCAAACTGGAGAAGTCCGCCGGGGCATGAGGGTAGCCCGAACACGCAGCGGTGGTCACTACCGGAGTGCTGCACCGGCTACGCGTGCCGCAAGCTGCGACGTCGGTCGGATCGCAAGCGGTTCCATGATTCGTGCCGCCCAGGCAGCTCCACGGGCCCCAGTCGCCACCGTTGGGATCGGAGGGCGCGGTATAGACACTAATGATGCTGTGATGGGACTGCCCATCCTGTGCGAGCTCGTTCCGGCCGAACGAAAAGCACTTTCGTCCCTCCCCCCACGCTTCAGGGCAGTCGAGCTGCGCGGACGCGGGGATCTGAGCGCTGAAATCGTAGTGCGTGGCATAGCAAACCTCGTCTTCGCTCTCCGCCGGCAGCAAGTAGGCCCCCGAATAGAACTGCAAGCCCTCGTCTGTTGCGGGTGGATCCAACGGTTCTATCTTGTTGGGATCAAATTCCACGGGGCCGTTGCATCCGAGTAGGTCCTCGGTCCCTTTCACGAGAGTGGTCCCGGGAGCACCACTACGAATCCAAGCCCGAACCGCATCGAGCTCGTCTTGGCTTAGCGGGTCGATGTCGCCGAACGGCATCGGATCACCGCCAACGCCCCAGTCGGCGAGGTCGGTGCTTCCCTGTTCGGCCGCGAGCTTCAGATAGAGAAGACTGCGCTCCTGATCACCTGGAAAAACCAGTGGGAGCGGACCGGCCTGTCCGTCGACTCGAAGGAGATTCGCAAGCGCGAAGCCCTCACGCAAATCGAGTCCACCGGCGGGGTCGTCCGCCTTGCCGTGACAGGCGGCATTGGTGCAACCCTTCGCATCGAAAATCTGTGCCTGAATGGCGTCGAACGTGCTGTCGTAGTCGCACGGGCCTTCTCGGTCGTTGGAGCTGCCGGCGCTGCCGCCGCACGCGCTGGCGAGTGCTCCGAAAACCAACAGCGCACCACACCGCAGTGTCACGTCTAGATCCATGCAGTCCTCCACGGGCCCCTAGTCGCCTTCGTGACGGACTTGGGTTCAACGCTGCAATGCACGCGAAATCTATGCCAACTTCAGGCGCGTGATCCTCGGGTAACGCGCACAGCGCAAGCCTCTTCGCGCGCAGTTTTTGCGCATCGCGGCTCCGTCACGCAGATCGTGCGGGCCACGCAGAGATAGAGCCGCTCAGCGCCGAGGCAAGACGCGCTCGTCACTCACGAGTGACAGGTCGCCGCCACTAGGTTGGCGACGTTGCGTGCGGCCACCGCCTCTGTCTCCATCGTCGAGACTGCGAACTCCATCGCATTCACCCAGTAGAGACCGTCGGCGAGAC
>CBDURI010000423.1:0-2481 GCA_965369435.1 uncultured bacterium | reverse complement strand
CCGATGAGAGCTTCGGCGCGTTGCGTGAACGCGAGGGCCTCGTTCGGCCGCCCCTGCGTCGACGAGAGCCGTGCGTGCAACACCAGTGCTTGCGCTTGCAAGTGAGGCGACTTGGCTTCGCGGGCCAAGCGTAGCGCCCGATCGATGCTTGGCTTGGCCAGATGCACGTGCTCTTGTTTGGCGTGAAGAAGCGCGAGCGCTTGCGTGAGCAGTCGTTCGATGGCCGGCCGCGCCGCGCCTCCGGTCGGTTCGTGCTCGGTGGCGCCGCGCCCGATCCACACGGTCACGTCGCCGATCGTGGTCACAGGTTGCTCGACGCACGGGTCGAGGGCGACTTTGCCATGGCTTTCGGCGCCCACGGCGAAGCCGAGCCCTCGCTCGGTATGGCTCGCTTCACAGGCCAGGGCTTGAAACTGCAGGCTGTGCTTGCGGTGCAGCAAACGCGCGCTGACTCGGAGTGGGAGGTCGAGCTTGCGCGGGAGGCGCATCGAGTAGCGAACCGCCTGTGCGTCATGAGCGGGTAGGGTGCGGTCGAACGCCGGCGCAGAGAAGCGATGCACCTGATGCAAAATTTCCGGGTTGGCCGCGGCATCGAGCATCGTGGCGCGCAGCACGAAGACATCGTCGTTGCTGCCACCGGTTGGACGCGAGATCGCGAGCAGCCGGCCTCCGGCATTTCGGACCTCGACTTCCACCCACACGTCGTGCATGTCGCGCACCCCGCCGGGGAATCGGTGCCCGGCCGCCGCGTTTTCAAGTAGAACGTCGAAGACCAATAGCTCGCTGCCCCGAAGCCGCGACTCCTCGGCGAGCACATAGCGGCGATGGCCGGACCGCACGGCACCGATGTCGACCACCACGGCGCCTTCGAGTTGGTCGGTCGCTTGCTGGGCGTGTCTCGGGTCGGGCAACTGCGCGGCCATCGCCGTGTGGGATGCAGCCCAGCGGTGACTGCTGACCATTCCGTCGTTCGCGCCCGCCATCTCGGCGTCGGACGCCACGACGCTGTGCATGTGGCAGCCCTGGCAGCTGTTCTTTTCGACAGACGTGAGGTGGTCTTGAACGGCGCCCGCGAACCCCGACGAGGCCCAGTCACCCAAGTCTCCGATGCCGGGCAAGTGATTGGCGTTACCGATCGCGGGGCCAGAAAAGGAACGATGGCACGATCCGCATAGCGCAGCAGTTCGAAGGGGTTGCATCGTGAGTCGCGCGCGGTGCGCTTCGATCTGTTCCGGGCTCGCGGGGTCGGGAAGCAGTACCGGCTCGTCGCTGAGGGTGAAACTCGCGTTGCCGTCCGGACGCGTCGACTCGACGCTGTGGCACACGAGGCAGGTGATTCCCGCGTACGCGAGCTCGTTGCTCGGCTCGACCTCCTGGTCGATGTCGCCCGACAGCAGGAGAAGGGGGTCGTGGCAGCCAGCGCAGAATCGACTTTCCTCGTTGCCGCGTTCGGCGCGGAACCGGTCGACGCTGACGCGGTACCAGGGGTTGTCGAATGACGCATACGCGTGGGCGCTGTGCATCCAGTGGGAGGCGACGTCGGCGTGGCAGTCGGCACAGTCTTTGGTATCGGCGAGCCGCGTCAGGTCGAGAGACGGCGCGTTCATCAACGAAGGGTGGAGGTCGTGGCCCGTAGAGCGGACCGGCTGCGGGGATCCGTACGAACACCCCAACACGCTGAAGAGCACCCCGATGAAAAGCCAGCGAGTCATGTCGTATATGACGTCCGACGCCCCGATTTGGATCTGATTCTCTCTAGAGAGTGCCGAAGCTCACGAAAATCTGGGTGAGAAGCGCGTCGGCCATCAAAATGCTGATCGAAACGACCACGACGGCGCGGGTGGTCGAGCGGCCGACGCCCTCGGTGCCGCCTCGGGTCTGCAGACCGAAGTAGCACCCGAGTATGGCGATGAGGAGGCCAAAGAAGGGTGTCTTTGCAACCCCGCTGATGAAGTCGTTGAGTCGCAGCGAGTCGAGCGCAGTGGACGCGAAGAACTCCATCGGAATCCCGTAGGACAGCGCGGCGACCAGCATGGAGCTGGTCATCCCGAGGAGGAACGCGACGAAGGTGATCAAGGGCATGATGACAATGCAGGCGACCAGTCGCGGCACGACCAGCTTGCGGATCGGGTCCGCTCCCAAGGCTCGAATCGCGTCGACTTGCTCGGTGACCATCATCGATCCGAGCTCTGCTGCAATCCCGGCCGCGACGCGGCTGCCGACGACCAGGGCCGTCAGAGAGGGCGCTAGTTCGCGGGCTTCGGACACCGCGAGGACGCGGCCGAGGGTGTCTTTGGCACCGAATGCCTCCATGGACACCGCAAACTGAATGGTCATCACGATACCGACGAAGATCGCCGTCGCTGCTCCGATGGCCAGGCTTCGCACGCCGAGTTGTTCGAGCTGATAGATGAACTCGGTCGTGTCGAACCGCGTCGTGAAGAGCGTACGAAAGGTGCGGCCCGCGAGAAGCGTGGCGCC
>CBDURI010000422.1:0-2488 GCA_965369435.1 uncultured bacterium | reverse complement strand
ACGGCCCCCGCCTACGGCTCCCCGATCGCCTCCTGGGCCTTCTCCCACACATCCGTCGTCCCGATCACATCGACGATCATCACGGCTTCCGCGGCCGAGATGTTGTCCTGTTTTGGGGTGCTGATGTCGAGCCAGCCGGCGATTCGTCTGGCGATGGTGAGACGGGTGGCGAGCTCGGTGCGGGCTCGGGCTAAGCTGCCGAAGCGCGTCCAGCGCATGGACCAGACCTCGTCGGCAAGCCAGTCGCCGAAAACTCGGTTTGGGGAGACCGGGTCAACGACGCGCTGGCCTGCCTGCTCGAACGAGTCGGCCCAGGGGCGGTCGAGGCCGGTTGGTTCGCGGCGGTCAACCAGAAAGCCAATTGCCGAACCGAACCAACGTGCCGCAGATCCGGCGCGCGACGGCCCGTGAAATTCGAGCAGCTCGTCGGCGACTTCGGTCCACGTCATGGCGTCGAGCTCCGGAAAGGCCTCCGCCTGGAGCGCGGTCATCAGGTGCCTTCCCTCCATCAACGCGCCGATGATCCCTGCCTCGCGCTTGGCGTATTCGGCAAAGCAAAGCGATTCGGTCGCCGACCAGGCGATGTCGTCGAGGACCACGTGCTCGGGCTTGAGCTCGCCATTCGAATCGAGCAAGTTGGGCCGCGCGTCTTCCGCGGTGATGAGAGGCAACCGCCCCAGCGTGCGGCACGTGCATCGATGCTGGGTAGAAATCCGGCCGCCGGCGGGGGTCGCCGTTAGCGCATAGGGGAACTGAATGCAGGGGCTGGGCTTCATTTCGGGCCCCAGCTGGGAATGAATCGCGCATCCATCCGCGCTCCAAAACACACAGCGGCCCGTGTCACTACGCATCATCAGGATCGCGGCGTCCTCCCCTTCGTGACGATCGATCGCGTCAGCAGAGATCACGGAAATCATCTCGCAGTCTTCGTCGGTCAGCGCACCGACGGCGTGAATGTCACTGCAACACAGCCCATCACCGACGCAATCGAAGCGCGCGCCGGGCCGCACCAGCAACGGCTCCCGTTTCGCCAGAACCGTCATGGGCTTGCCAAACGGGGCTCCGAAGAGAGGTAGAGGAGCTCGACTCCAGGCATCACCAGCGCATCACTGGCTGGATTGACCCGCTCCTCGCCGGTCTCCGGATCTCGAAACCCGATCACCAGGCAACCGGTAGACGCGCGAACCTCTCGGCTCAACTGGTCGAACCTCATCGGAGCCTCGGTGCCTTCGGGGAGCAAGCCGACGTAGAGGTTCTGATGCCCACCGAAGACCAAGCGACTCGTTGCATCGGCAACACCGGGATACACGACGGTATGGGCCAACAGCGAGTACCCGACGCGACGCGTCTCGACGACCTCGTCGCTACCCGCTGCGCGGGCGTGCTGCACATTCTCGGAGTCCAGAACCTCCGCGATGATGCGCACGGGCTTCTTCCGGTTCTTGGTCACCGGACTCTTGGTCAGCGCAGAACGAATGGTGAAGACGGTGAGAATGCTCGTCGCGTCGGCCTGCTGTGGCTTCACGCGGCGTGAGCCAGTCACGATGACGGTCGATGCCTGCGCAATCCGCGCCTTGTCGAGCTCGCTCTCCTTGGTCGGGTCGCCTTGCACCCACATGAACTCCGGCCGAAGCTCGCGAGGCCTTTCGTAGGGGCCGAAGAGGACGACTCGTTGCTCGTCCAGGTTGATCTCCGAACCGAGCACTTCGAGCAACATGCCGCTGCCCATCTCGTAACCGCAGACGACGATGTGATTGACGTACCCACTCATTCGAAACTGCTCCTCTCGGATGCTCAAGACCGCGTGTAACAGGCTATGACTGACGATGCCCGCAAAAAGGGCCAACGTGAACAGGCCGCCAACCATCATCACGCCGCCGATGACGCGACCCACGGCAGTGATGGGGGTGATATCGCCGAATCCGACCGTGGTGATGGTCACTAGGGCCCACCACAGACCGTCGCCGAGCGTGTTGAGCTCGGGATTCGCGGAGCGCTCCACGAGAAAGAGACTAATCCCACCGAGAATCGTCTCCACGCCGAGCACGGAAAACGCAAAGGTGAACAGAAGGCGGTCTTCCTCGAACGCGCCCATCAGGCCGCGGAACGGGTTCGCGTAGCGGAAGAGCTTCTGCGTTCGTAGCAGCCGCAAGAGACGCAACGCGCGCAGACCGCGGAGGGCGGGCACCAACGCGAGCACAGTGAGGAGGTCGATCAGCATCATCGGGGTGAGAGCGAATCGAACCCGGGCGAACACTTCGGTGCGAAGCCTCCCGAGCGGGGGCTTCTTGAAAACTTGTAGCTCGGGCGGGCGAAACGTGAGGATCCGCATGCTGACCTCGATCGCAAAGAGCCACAGCACCACCCGATCCATCTCCTGCAGGATCTGCTCGCCTCGCGAGCCCTCCGCAAAGAACGGCTCGGCGACCAGCACGCCGATCGAAACGATGATCAGGATCCAGACGGTCGACTCGACCACCCGATACGC
>CBDURI010000421.1:0-2506 GCA_965369435.1 uncultured bacterium | reverse complement strand
TACGAACGCGCCGAGCAGGGAGAGCAGGACGCGGGTCATCGCGTCCGCGAGCACCCCCGTCTGGAATGAGACATCGATGGGGATGCCGATCAGCGCGAGTACCAAAGAGGCGATGACGAAGACCAGACCGAGCACGCCAGGCACGCCAAGCCCTGGGACGAAAAAGACTTCGACGACGACGAGCACTACGCCGGTCAGGAACAGCAACGCCTCCTCCCAGCCGACGAGGTGCACGACCGCGTGGCCGCCGAAGAACAGCGCGAGCGCAATGAAGCCGACGAGCGTGAAACCACCGACGCTTCGCGTGTAGAAGGCAACCATCAGCCCGAGCATGCCGACGGAAAGGAGCAAACCGCTCACCGTGGGTTCCGTGAGCCAGCGCGCGATCTCCTCGCCCCAGTTCAGCTCGGCCGTCGTGATCTCCGGGCTGTCGAGGGTGAGCGTCTGCATCACGGCGTCGAGATCTGCTGCCTTCGCGTCCGCCATACCGAGCTTGATCGCTTGGTCGGTATCGAGGGTCAGCAGCTTGCCCGCTGTGACGATGCGCTTGATGACGACATCGGCGTCGACCATGGCCTCGGCGATGTCGCCGCGTCTGCCATTGGCTTCGGCGGTCGCGCGCATCTCCGCGCGCATGTACGACACCATTTTTTCGCCGACCGCTTCGGCTTTGCCGCCCGGCGCTGCCTGGATTGGGGTGGCTGCGCCGATCGTTGCACCCTCCGTCATGATGATGTTGTCACACGCGAGGCTGATCAACGCGCCGGCGCTGATGGCGCGCGGATGGATGAAGGCGACGGTCCGTGGCTTGGCCTCGAGCAAGGCGTCGCGAATCTGGATTGCCGCGTCGACACGGCCCCCGAGTGTGTTGACCTCGATCACGATCGCGACCGCGTCTGGGTTGGTCTCGATGGCCCGCCGGACGAACGCGGCGAGGCCGAGCTCTACGGTTCGATCGATCGCGATGACGACGACCTGGCTGCCGGCGGGCGCGTCGATCGGAAGAGCCTGCACGTCACCCTCGACGTTGGCGCTCGGAGCGGGGCGGTAGCCGCCATCGCCCTTGTCGCGCTTCTGGCCGAACCCGACCTGCGCGGTGCAAAGGAGCACGCTGGCGATCACAAAGCCGCGGAAGCTCAATCGCGGGTATTTGGCCCAGCTCACGCGGTGCAACCTAGCTCCCTTGGGACCCTAGCTCAATGCCGTACTTCTTGAGCAACGAGCGAGCGAGGGCGGACTTGTGCACCTCGTCCGGCCCGTCGTAGATTCGCGCAGCCCTTTCGTGGCGGAAGAACCAGGCCAGCGGGGTATCGTCGGTCATGCCGAGGCCGCCGTGCACCTGGATCGCCCGGTCGACAACTCGCTGTAGGATCCCCGCCACCAGGAACTTAATCGCGGAGATCTCGTTTCGGGCCGCCCGGGTCCCCTCGCGATCGATTTTCCAAGCCGCGTGGTAGACCATCAGCCTGGCCGAATCGATTTCGGCGCGGCTTTCGGCGATCCAATGCTGGATGACCTGCTGGGTGCCAAGCGGGCGACCGGGCGCCACCATGCGTCGCGAGGAGCGCTCGCACATCAGATCAAAGGCCCGCTCGCAGATCCCGAGCCAGCGCATGCAGTGGTGGATTCGCCCTGGGCCGAGGCGCTCCTGGGCAATCAGAAAGCCGAAACCCTCCTGCCCGAGCAGGTTCTCGGCGGGGACCCGGCAGTCTTCGTAGGCCACTTCGGAGTGGCTTTGCCAGCCGTAGCCGACTTCGCCCATGATCGAGAGGCGCCGGATGTGGTGGAAACCAGGGTTGTCGGTCGGGACGATGATTTGGCTGGCGCGCATGTGGGGTGCGGCGTCCGGGTTGGTGACCGCCATGACGATAGCGACATCGGCGAGGTGTCCTCCGGTGGTGAACCACTTTCGTCCGTTGATCACGAAATCATCGCCGTCGCGAACCGCAGTGGTGTCCATCCAGGTCGGGTTGGACCCTGGTCGGTCCGGTTCGGTCATCGAGAAGCAGCTGCGGATTTCTCCGGTAGCCAGTGGCTCTAGCCATCGGGCCTTTTGCTGGTCGGTCCCGAACTTGTGGAGGATCTCCATGTTGCCCGCGTCTGGGGCCTGGCATCCGAAGACGTAGTGCCCCATCGGGCTCCGGCCGAGCGTTTCGCTCATGTGCGCGTGGGGGAGGAAATCGAGACCCATCCCGCCGTACTCGGTTGGCATCTGTGGAGCCCACAGGCCGGCCTCTTTGCACCGCTCGCGTGCTTCGTTGGCAGCGGGCAGGACCTCCTCGAACGACTGACGCGCGGTCGCTTCGAGCGGGTAGACCTCGGCCTCCATGAACTCGCTCGCTCTGTGCAAAAGGTCTTCGAGCTCGGGCGGTGTACTGAAGTCCATCGATAGCCTCCGGATTGGGCTCGGCATGATAAGCTCCCCACCTTCCGAAAGCGAGGACGCATGCCGCCGGTGCCCCCGAAAAATGCTGGACCCGTTCGAGAGGCGCATCGCTTCGATGAG
>CBDURI010000420.1:0-2519 GCA_965369435.1 uncultured bacterium | reverse complement strand
GGAAACGTCATCTACGTGGTCCGGCAGTGGTTACGAGCAGGATGGCAGTTCGTCCCTCTCACGCGCCTCCAGATCGACGAGTGGGGAAGCTATGGATGGGGGGAAGATGACATCACGCGGAATCGTATCGGAGGCACGAGTCCCTACGTGGTTCCCATTCCGGGCCTTCCCTGGAGCGGGCTGGTTTCCGAGCGACTCGTCTCCGCGCAACTCGGCTTCCACATCAAAGCAAAGGAAAGCTCTCCGCATGAGTTCGGCGTCCTGGTCGGGGGTGGCGCTTTCAACGACGTGAAGAGAGACGGGGCGCTCGGCACCTACGGGGGCACCGGTGGCGTCGCCTTGTTCACTGACCTACGGTTCGGCGAGGCGGACCGTTACCAGCTTCACATTCACGTTAGCTATGGTCTGCCCACCGTCTGGCTTCTCGACTCACCGTATCTCGCAGGGCTTCTCACTTTTGGTGCCCGAATTTTCTAGGTCTCATTTCGTATCCCTTACAACCCAAGATCAACCAAGGAGTAGGACTACCATGCTGGATTCCAGCTACGCATTTTCGAAAGAGCTCGATGGGGTTTCCGTTGCTGAGGGCGTCGAGCGAGTAACCGAAGCGCTCAAGGCCAACGGGTTCGGCGTGCTCACGAAGATCGACATCAAGGAAACCCTCAAGAAGAAAATCGACGTGGATTTCCGTCCCTACGTCATTCTAGGCGCCTGTAATCCGAAGCTAGCGTACCAAGCGCTTCAAGGAGAGCCGGACATTGGCCTGCTATTGCCTTGCAACGTGGTCGTTCAAGAGTCGGGCAACGGGGCGCGGGTTTCATTTGTCGATCCGAAAGCCATGTTCGAGCTCGTGCCGGACGCATCCATCGAGGAAGTGGCCACGGAAGCACGCCGACTCCTTGGAGCCGCGTGCGACCAGCTGTGATCGATCAACGCCTTCAGTGAAGCGCGTCGATCAGTTCGAGTAGCGGCTCCGAGACGCTCAGGTCCACAGCCTGCCCGACATTGTTCTCGAACACCGTGTTGCAATCGATGGGCTGGGTGGGACAGGAGTCCTCATCATCCGAGAGAAGGTACGGGAAGCAGTCGTGGCAGCTGCCGTCCCACTTATCGACCGGAACCTGATACCCGATGTGGTCGTTGCCGAGCCCCACGATGAACGTGTGCTCCGCGCCGGTCATACTATTACGGTAGTTCTCTCCGAGCTGGGGATCGAGCTCCGTCGGTACCACGGCGATGCTCGCCCCTCCAATCCGAATGGCTCCGACCTCGGTGTGCAGGTCCTCCCCGAGCGCCTGGGGAATCCAGTCGAAGGGCGGCGGATAGGGGTTGCCGTTGGAGGCGTCGGGTTCCCCATCCGTGTAGAGACTCCGGCGGGAGTTGATGACGCCGGCTGCGACGGCCAGGCGGAAGAAAGGGTTCTCCAGCGGGATGGCCACTGGCGCGGTGCTGCCGAAGCTAATCTCGGGGGCACCGTCGCCGGCTTCGTTTACGTCGATGGCGGAGATCACCCGTTCCGCGAGCTGCGCTCCGTGAACATCGGCAAAACGAAACGTCCGTCGCTCGGCAGGCTCACCTGTATCGGGGTCTTCCACGTCGATGTGGAGCGGGCCCTGGAGCACCCCTAGATCAGCGCTGACCCAGATGGCGGTGCCGCCGTACTCCTCCTCGAGCCGCACGCGGGCAGCGTGCGGGAAGTCGGAGGTGAGCAGTGTGTTGTCGGAGCCCATGCTCTCCGGGTGGCTTGCAAAGTTGACCAGGGTTGCCAGGACCTCGTAGCTGCCGTCTTCGCTAGGCTCCACTTTCGTGAACTGCATGGTTGCAAGGCGCGAGTTGACCATCCGTCCATCAAACTCCGGGGCCAGCTCCGCGTCGCCGGCGAGGACCTTACTGTCGTCCACACCGAAGCCATCGTCTGTTACATCGAGACCAAGACTGAGGCCCTCTGAGCTCGGGGTGACCGCGCGCATACGCGCCGGCTCGAGGTTCGCAGCCGCTTCATCGATGCAGTCGGCCACGGTCGCGTTCAAGAAATCCAGGTACGCGAAATCGATGCCCGAAACTACCGAGCTCGGTCCCCATAGGCCCTGCGTGTCGGGCCCCTCGTGCACGTGGGTGCTGGAGATCGCTGCGTAGTCGATCCCGCTCTCGGCGGAGACCATGGCCCGTATCGTCTCGGTCTCGTTCACCGAATAGCCCACGACGTCGATCGACACGATTGCTACACGGCCGCCCGGCCCCGCAACGACGACCCCTCGGGCCCACAGCCGATCGTGATAGCCCGTCGCCTGACGATCGTTGCCAAACCCGGCCATGTAAATCGGATCGGTGTGGTTCACGACTGCGGACCCCCCAAATGCATCCTCGTACGCTGATGCAAGGCTGGGGCTGATCGGCGTGATGTCACGAACGCAGGCTGCCGCCTTGAAGGTGTCGTCGAGAGGCGGGCTTCCGCCCATGCCTCCCATTCCGCCCGCCCCGGCGGAGCCGCCGGCGCCTCCGCTACTGGTCTCGTCGGT
>CBDURI010000419.1:0-2521 GCA_965369435.1 uncultured bacterium | reverse complement strand
GTGGGCTATAATGAGTGGGTGCGAAGCGTACAACCATCCCAGCTGACTACCGAGCAGAAGCACTACCTTTCGCTGTGGCAGGAAGCGGTTCGTCTTGCGGAAGGAACCAAGCACGACCCCAGCGATATTTACCACGCGCTCTGCAATCTCGAACTGAAGCCTGAGGAGCAATTGGATGGCGGGTTCATCAGAGCCGGTCGGGCTTAGTCCCACTGAGCGAGCATTCTTGCGGGCGCTGCAGTCGCAAGGGGTCCCGTTCATGATAGTCGGAATCGCCGCCGCGCGTCTTCAAGGGGCGCCCGTCGTAACGGAAGACATCGACTTATGGTTCGCAGAAGGTAACGAGAAGGGGATTGCGGCCGCCGCAACGGAGGTCGGCGTGGTCTACGTCCCTGCTGGCATCGCGATGAACCCACCTACATTCGGCGGGCGTGACGTGCGACTGGGTCAAGTCCTGTCGATGTCCGGGCTCGCATCCTTCGACGAAGAACTCGACAACTTGCCCGCTACGAGGTGTGTTGCGACCTGATTGAAGAGCGTTAGGATCACTTGGGAATGGGGAAACCACGGGTTAGGTATAGGCAGCGCGTTGCATGGGTCCTCGCTGGGATTCTCATCGTGGTGCTCGCCTTTGAGGGGCGCCACCTCACCCATCTACTTCCGCAAGCCGAACACTGGATTGAGACCCTCGGCCCCTGGGGTCCTGTGATCTTCATCGCAGCGATCTTCGTCCTCGAGCCGCTTCTCTTTCCGAACACGCTTTTCGGCATGATCGCCGGCGTCGTGTTTGGTCTTTTTGAGGGCTTCCTGCTCTACTTCTGGGGCATGTACCTCGCGAACCTCGTCGTCTATTTCATCGGGCGCCATATACTTCACGCGCCCGTCCTACGCGCCCTAGACAGGCAGGCAAGGATTCGGGACGCCGTCCAAGCCGCCGAGACAGAAGGCACGAGCCTGGTGTTCTGGATTCGCATTCTCCCGGTCAGCCCTGCGTTCTGCAGCTACGCGTTTGGGGCAATCCAAGTGCCCTTTCGTTCCGTCGTAATCGGCACCCTCGGTATCTTGCCCACCGCGTTTTTCGATGTGTACCTCGGCACCGTCGCTGCGCACGTGACTAAGATGGCCGGCGAAGGACACAGCAACTGGGAGATCAAGGGCGTAGGCCTGCTCCTTGGCCTCGGGGCATTCGCGGCGCTTTTCTGGAAAGTCACGCGAATCGCACGCGCGCAGATTCAAGCCGCCGGCGTAGTCGACGCACCCTGAGAGGATCGTTCGTCAACCCGACTGGACGACGATCAGCAAGCCGAAAAGGACCCGAACATCGTGAAAGTCGATGACTGACGAGAGCGCGGGCAAAGCCCAGTCTGTGAACTAGTTGCCGATGCGGGCGGTCGCCCCAATCCAGAAGCCGAAGAACCAGTCTTGGTTGAGCGAGGGGACGGTGTTGCCAGTGGCCGGGTCAGTGACGAATGGACGCGCGAAATAGATGTCGTTGCCGGCGAAATCGGCGCGCGGCTCTAGACTGAGGATCAAGTATTGCACCGGTGAGTAACGGACCGTGCCGGTGACGGTGAATACGGTTCCCGTTTCGGAATTGCCGCTCGCCCCAAAATACTCGCCACGACCACCGACCGACCAGTGGTCGGTGATGTCATACCTGCCGCCCACGCTCACGCCCCACTGTTTCGACACGGCCGTGCCAGTGAGCGGACCTCGGCGCGAAAACTGGTAGTCGCCGTCGATGAACAATGTCCACCCCTTCGGGGTCCACCTGGCGACGAAGTCCAGGATGGCCTCCCAGTCTCGGTTCCCGTTAGAGCCGTTGGGGCTCGCCACTCCTCCAAGCCACAGGCCCGTCGTGGCGCTGGGCCGGTAGCGGATCTGTGCACCCACGGCTGGAACCTCAACGCTCACGTCGCTTGGAAACGCGGTTCCAAAGATGCTTCCTCTGGCGAGGATGATCGTGATGTCCACGCTATCGTGGGGTTCGATCAAGGCCCGAAGGCCGAGGTGGCGAAAGGGCTGCATCTCGAAGTAAATGAAACCCCGGCTGAAGGTCGCGTTCTCCCATTCGTCGGCCGTCTCGATCCCGACAAACGCGCCGAAGTAGCCCATGTCGAGCGTCAGCTTCTCATGGGGGATCCAGGTCACGAAGCCGCGGCTGAGGGGCGCGAACTCGGTCAACCGATCGACTTGTTGACCCCATCGGAGGTTGAGCGTGATGCCCCACTTGTCGGTAACGTAGGCGACGTCTCCCCCAGCGAAGGTCAGCCCAAACCCCTGTGTGTCCGCATAGGGATACTCCAAGTCGTTGTATGGGCCACTCACGCGGTGCGCGTTGAACATGTAGTACGAGGTCACGAGGAGTTGCCACGCAAGCTCGTCCGCTTCCACGTCGGCTCGCGCCGCGGATGGCGCTCGAGCCGTGATGAGCAGAGCGATCGCTACGCCAAGGATGACCCATGAGCGTTTCACCACCCTGAGCTTAGTAGACACAAGCTGCTGGCACGGCAAGCGATTG
>CBDURI010000418.1:0-2525 GCA_965369435.1 uncultured bacterium | reverse complement strand
ACGTAATCCTCCCTCCGCGGCATTCGCTGCGCTCTGCCTTGGCGTCGCATTCGCGCCGGGCTTCGCCTGCGGCTCGCGCTGCCGCGCACGCCGGCGAGCTTAGTGCTCACTTTCACCACGACGTTTTTGATCCGCACACTAGCCGCGAGGATGATATCGCTTGTGCATCTTCCGGAGGTGGTCCCCGCTGATATGGGTGTAGATCTGCGTAGTCGAGATGTCGGCGTGCCCGAGCATCGTCTGCACCGAGCGGAGATCGGCGCCGCCCGCGAGTAGATGCGTTGCAAAAGAGTGGCGAAGTTTGTGCGGTGAAATCGGCTTCGTGATGCCCGCAGCGCGCGCGTACTTCTTCACCAGGCTCCAGAAGCTTTGACGGGTCATCGCCTTCCCGCGCGAGGTGACGAAGCAGGCACGGCTCGCCGGATGTGCCCATTTCGGCCTCACCTCGGCGAGGTACTCCACCACCGCGGCGCGCGCATGGGAACCGATGGGAACGATACGCCGCTTGTTGCCCTTGCCGAAGGGCGAGACGAAGCCTTCCTCGAGGTTCACGTCGGTGAGATCCAGCTCGATGAGCTCACTCACGCGAAGCCCGGCGGCGTACATCATGTGCAGCATCGCACGATCCCGGACGCGGTTCGGCTTGGAACCGGTCGGTGCCTCGAGCAGCCGCAGGACTTCATCGCGGTTCAAGATGTCGGGCAACTTGCGAAGCAAGCGTGGCCCCTCCAGCAGCTCGGCGGGATCACAGGGCTGACGCCGCTCCTGGACGAGGAAGCGAAAGAACCCACGAACGGCACTCAACGCCCTCGCTTGGGTACGTGCGCTCAACCCGTCATGCGACAGCGTAACCAGGTAGCCCGCGACCCGCGCTTCGTCGACTTGGTCGAGTGACACGTTTTCCTCGGCGACGTGCGCGCCAAAGCGGACCAGATCGTGCGCATACGCGTCCACGGTATGCTTCGAAAGGCCTCTCTCCACACGCAGATGCTGAATGTAGTCATCCAACGCGCCGTCGAATACGGCAGACATACTACTCGCTACCACAATCCAATCCGTGAGCCCATTTTGTGTACGTTCACAACCGACCTGTGGGCATCCTCGTCAAGCGATGCCGTCGCCCCGGGCTAGGCCCACTTCATTGATGCAGATCTGGACGCGTGGTATTTTCTAAATGGGGATCGATGATGCACTACTCCACTTACTCTTCGCTTGGATGTTCGAACGATGAGTAGACTCATCGGATACGTCGCAAATCGAGCCGACCGAATGCGCGACGCGCTCTACCAAGAACGCGCGGCGCTGCGCCACGAAACAGCGCCCGTAGACGCAAGCGGCTGGGGCATCGGTTTCTATCACGGCGACGAAGTGCTTCACAAGAAGCGCCCGACCCGCGCGGGAGAGCTCGTCGACTGGCAGAACATTGCAGGCGATGTCCGTTCCGATTGCGCCGTGCTGCACATGCGCCAGCCGACGGTCGGGGACTTTCGCGCAGAAAACGCGCATCCGTTCCGCATGCGGGGCTGGCTCTTCGCACATCAAGGAACCATCGGCCGCTTCGACGCGATGCGCGAGAATCTCGCCGAGGCGATTCCAGATTTTCTGCGCCGCAACATCCGCGGCCAAACCGACAGCGAGTATCTCTTTCACACCGTGCTCGCCCTACTCCACGATGCCGGGCAGCTCGACAACCCCGACGTCAACGAAGCACAGGCGCTGCCGGCGATCAGCGCGGCCGTCACCCTGGTCGAGCGGCTCGCCGCCGAGGTCGGAAGCAACGACAACGGTCTGAGTTTCATTCTGACCAACGGCCGCTCGATGTACGCCCTGCGTCACGGCGCGCCGATGACGTACGTCGAACGCCAAGGGCTTCACGATCCCCCCGAAGACTACGCACCCCCGCCAACCGGCAGCACCCAGCTACGCTACGTCATGGTGGTGGGCGGCCTCGACGAAGACCAGGTCGGCTACGAAGACCTTCCCAACCGCAGTGTCGCAGTCGTCGACCGCGGCTTGGGCGTGACGGTCCACGCACTTTGAGTATGCTCCGCCCGTGAGCGCCGAAGACCAGCTGATCGTCATCCTCTGCACGGTGCCCGACGAGGCGACCGCCGAGAAGATGGCCAAGGGCCTGGTCGAGGAACGCCTAGCGGCCTGCGTGAACGCAATTCCCGGCGTGAAGTCGTTCTATCGGTGGCAGGGAAAGATCGAAACCGACAACGAGATTCAGCTGCTGATCAAGACCCGCAGCGAGAGATTCGACGAGCTGGCGGCGTGGATCAGCGAGAACCACCCCTACGACGTGCCGGAGATCGTAGCCATACCCGCAGAGCGAGTGAGCGATGCGTACCTCGCGTGGGCAACCGAGCAGACCACCTAGCCCCGGTCGCTCAACCGCAGTTAGGCTTCGCCAATGCTCCGCACATTCGGCGCAACCTCGAACACTCCGCGCCGCTTGGCCTTCGCAAGAATGCGCAGTGCGTCGCGGTACCCGCGGCGTAGCATCACTCTCGAGTGCAAGCGCG
>CBDURI010000417.1:0-2535 GCA_965369435.1 uncultured bacterium | reverse complement strand
GGCATCTCCACCGGCGCGGACGGCATCTTCTGGTTGGCGCTCTTCGCGCCCCGCAACGAGCTGCTGGACACGGCCGGGCCAAAGCCGTGGATTCGCAAGCTGATCTACCGAATCCCTGCAGCGCTTCAGCCGAAGCCGCGGCGCCATCCCTTCATCTTGGGGCTCGATGCGAGTGGCCACGTCGTCCACAACCTCCAGGACCCGGACGGAGTCGCTTTTTCCAAGTCCACGAGCGCTGAGCAGTTTGGCGATTGGCTCTATGTGGGGAGCCTCGAAGAAGGCAAGTGGGGCCGGATCCGCATCTCGTCGTTTCCTTGAGCTCAGAATCTCTCGGCTTGCCATAGGGAGCGAATCCGCGAATTATCCAACCGTTACTTAGAGGAGCGGTGAGATGGTGCGAAGTTGGCTTGTCGGTTGTGGGCTCTTGCTGGTGGTGGGCCTCGCTAGCTGTAGTGAGAGTTCTTCGAGCTCCGGCGGGAACGTTCAGATCGTTGCCGCCGACGATGGCACCGTTGAGGTAGTCGTCGGGGGCGAGGCCCTTTTTGCGCTCGCCGCACCCGGTCCAGTTGCGCGCAATTTCATCGAGCGCCCTGTCGGGATCGGCGCCATTTCGTTCGAACGCACGGGGGAGGTGACGGACCCCTTGTCGGTGCTGTCGGTCGCCAACGAAGGCACGAAGGCCAGCGTGCAGTACGCCAACGCAAGCGGTTCCCGCACCGCCACCCTGACCGCAGCCGCCCTCGATGACGAGGTCAGCGAGTTCCGACTCGAGCTCGCCGGTCCGGCCGCCGATTCGATCGCCGTCGGTATCCGTTGTGACGAGCTCGGAACGTTTCACGGGTTCGGCGAGCAGTACAACGCCACCAACCAGCGAGGCGAGGCATTCGAATTGCTCGTCAACGAGCAGGGCAACGGACGCGACGGAAGCCCAGGCGTGTCGATTGGCGATGAGCACACAACTTACTTCCCGATGCCGTACTACATCGATGCGCGGGGCTTCGGCGCGTTGTTCGACACGGAACGCCGCGTCGACGTGGACTTGTGCGCGAGTGACCAGGACATCGCGTGGATCGAGGTCATCAGCGGGGCGCCGGTGCAGTGGCGCGTCTTCCATGGTCCCACTGGCCTCGACGTCATTCGGCAACTCGGTGAGCTAGTCGGTCGCCCAACGCAGCCACCTGCCTGGGCCTACAACCTGTGGATGGCTTCCCAAGGTGGCAACGCCAATTTGCTCAGCGAAGAAGCAGCGCTGCGGGCTGCGGATATCCCAGTGGCGGCCTTCTGGGTTCAGGACTGGAGCGGCATTCGCACGAACCCCGATGGTGGCTCCGGGGTTCAGTACGTGTGGGAGCCGGATGAGACTTTGTATCCCGGCTTCGACGCGATGGTCTTTGATTTTCACGAGGCGGGTTACAAGTTTTTGATCTACGTCAATCCGTTCATCGTCAACCCCGACAGCGTTGCCCTGGAAGATGACCCCGGCCGCTTTGCGGCACGCTTTGATCCCATGGAGGCGTTGGGGCTCCTGTTGAACGATCAGATGGGAGATACGTACATCGATTTTGCCGTTCCCAACCTGCCGCAGAACGATGCGCACCCCGATTTTTCGAATCCGGCGACTCTCGAGTTCATCATCGACTCGTTCAAAGAGATTGTGCGTACCTACGAGGTCGATGGCTGGATGGCGGACTTCGGCGAGTGGGTGCCTGTGAGCTCCGCGCCCGAGGACGGAAGCGACCCTGTCGCGCGCCGCAACACGTTTCCGATCGATTGGCAGCGCGCGACGCGAGAGGCCATGGAAGACGTTCGAGGGAGTGATTGGGTGATGTTCGCGCGCTCCGGCTTCACACACGTTCAAGGCGTCGCGCAGATCCACTGGGTGGGCGACCAGGAAACCAACTGGGGCAAGCTCGATGGCCTGCCTACGGTCATACCAGCGATGCTGAACCTCGGATTGGCGGGACAACCCTTCGTGACGCACGACATCGCGGGCTTTGCTTCTCCGCGCGGCGGCAACGAGCCGAGCACCAAAGAGCTCTTCCAGCGCTGGACGGAGCTCGGCGCGTTCACTCCGGTCATGCGCACCCACGACGGGGCGGACAAGGCCAATAATTGGCGCTGGAACAAAGACGAAAGCACCATCGGCCACTTCCGAAAATTCACCTATGTCCACTGCGCCCTCATGAACGATTTCATGATGCTCGGGGCTGAAGCCGAAACGACCGGCGCTCCCATCTTGCGCCACCTCATGCTGGTCTTCCCCGAGGACCGCGAGACTTGGGACATCAGCGATCAGTTCATGATCGGCGACACGCTCCTCGTCGCGCCTGTCACAGAGGAAGGCGCAACGTCACGCTCCGTCTACTTCCCCGCCGGCACCTGGTTCAATGTTTGGACCGGGGTTCCGGTCGAAGGCGGCCAACGGATCACGGTCGACGCCCCCATCGGCAGCCCGCCGGTGTATGCGCGAGGCGAAGATAGAGAGGATCTTCGTGATTGGGAGACGCTGTCATACGGGGACTGCCGGTAGGCGCC
>CBDURI010000416.1:0-2549 GCA_965369435.1 uncultured bacterium | reverse complement strand
TAGGTGCCGTCGAAGATCTCGCCTTCGAGGAGGGCGAGGCCGTCCTTCAACACCGTGGTCGTTCCGTCGGCGGCAACGTGCTCGATGCGCACCGTCGTGGCCGCCGGCACGGTGATCGACTTCTCGTTGTGGAAGAAATCCCCGGCGCTCATCGTCGACACGTGCGTCTTCGACTCGCTCGTCCACGCCCCCATGGGATGCGGATGGGCGCGCGCATACTCCTTCACGGCGTGCGGCGCGCGGCGGTCCGAGTTGCCCTCGCGCAGAACCGGATTGACGGCGCTCCCCATGACCTTGCCGTAGCGCCGCGCGATCGCCCGTTCCTCATCTGTCTGCGGATCCTCTGGGTACTCCGGCACCGCGAAGCCCTTAGCCTGCAGCTCGGCGATCGCCGCCTTCATCTGAGGCACCGATGCACTGACGTTCGGCAGCTTGATGATGTTGGCCTCCGGCGTTTGCGCCAAGCGGCCAAGCTCTGCCAACGCGTCCTCGACCCGCTGATCCGCCGTGAGCCCCTCGGGGAAGTTCGCGAGGATGCGGCCTGCGAGCGAAATGTCTGGGAGCTGCAGGGTGATATCGGCGGGCGCGGTGAATGCCCGGAGGATCGGGAGCAGCGAGTAGGTGGCCAACAGGGGCGCTTCGTCGGTCTTCGTATACAGGATGGTTGGTTTCTGGGTCATCGACCGCGGGTTTCGCGCAAAGTCGCCTCAGTGGCAACCCAGCGCGTCAGGCGAAGAGGCACCTCCGCACGCTCGGCGTCACAACCGGCAGCAATTTGCAGGGCTTGCGAGCTCCTGAGCCCAAGCGCTACAGGGTTTGCAGATACCGAACGGCTTCGGTCGCGTCGGCCCGAAGGCACGCGTTGGTGTTGACCTTCTGCTTCACGACACCGCCATTGCTCCGAATGCGCTTCCTGGCTTTGCGAAGTGCCGGAATGGCTTTCTTGTCCCCGAGGGCGCGGAGGCTCGCTACGGCGTCCTGGCGCGCACGACAAGTCTCTCCGCGTTGCAGGTCAAGCAGGTAAGACCCCAGCCGGTCGACTTGATCAGCAAGACCCACCTCCGTGGCAACGCGCATCGCTTTATGTCGCTTCTGTCGCGACTTGGACGAGGAGGCCAGGTCGACGAGCTGATCGGCGGCGGCCCAATCGTGAGTCTCGGAGACCAGCTTCCCGAGGAAGTCGAGGGCAGCGTCGACGACGCGGGGCGACCTCTTCGCCAACATCATCTCTACGTCGTTGCGCATGCGCCTGTTGGCTGCGAGCTCGGGATCGAGGGAGATCGCGTTTTCGTATGCGCTCAGAGCCTCGAGGCTGCGGTTCCCGCCGGCGAGCTCGTGACCGCGAAGCAGCAACGTCTGGGGCTCCCCCTGCGGCGCAGGCGCCTCCGACGCATCAGACTCCCCGCCGCCAAGCGCAAGGGCCAAGATCCCCACGAGCCCCATGACGGCAAGCGCGGCAGCCAGCATCTTGCCCATAGCTCTTCGTCTCGGGACCACGCGCGTCACCACCGGAGTGAGCGTTCTCCTCAAGCTTCCTGCGATACGAAGTGGGATCTCTCGAAGCCCCGATGCATGGTGTTCCTCGATCTCCACGAGCTCGTCGATTCGGTCGATGTACTCCTGCGCACTGCCGATTCGCTCGTCCGCCTTCTTCTCGAGGCCGTGCCTCAGTAACCTCTCCACCGCCTCGGGGACCTCTAGCTCGGGCGCGACCTCGTCGAAGGTCGGAACATCGGCCGAAACGTGCATGCGCAAGAGGGCGCCCACTTCATCCGCATCGAACGGAGGCACGCCCGTGATCATCTCGTACAACATCACCGACAGAGAATAGAGGTCAGCGCGCCCATCGATGGGAAGCCCGTAGGCCTGCTCGGGCGCGATGTACGTGGGGGTGCCAATCGTCACGCCATGCTGGGTGAGCTTCGCGTCGTTGGTCATCAGTCCGGTATCCTGCTCGGCCTTCGCGTCGTCATGAAGCTTTGCGATTCCGAAATCGAGGATCTTGGCGAAGTCCGGATCGCCATTTTCGTCGATCAGGATGACGTTCTCCGGCTTGATGTCGCGGTGAATGATGCCGGCGTCATGCGCGTAGGAAAGCGCGCTCAGCACGTGGCGCCCGATGCGCAACGCGCGTCTCCACTCGACACGTCGCTCCCGGTCGAGCAGGTCGAACAGCAGTAAGCCGTCCAGCAACTCCAGAACCATGTAGAAGGTGCCGTCGCTGAGTTTTCCGAAGTCCGAAACTTTCACGCAGTTGGGGTGGTCGACGCGACCGATCGCAAACGCCTCGCGCTCGAAGCGCCTGGTCACTTCTTCGATCTCCCCCACGCCAGGATGTAGGAGCTTCAGAGCCAACGGCCGCTGAATCGAGATGTGCTCCGCGAGGTAGACGCAACCCATCCCGCCGGACCCGAGCACACCGGTAATTCGGTAGCGAGAGTCTAGAACATCTCCGACTTGTGGTGTTTGAGCATCCGGGGTCGCCTGTGCCGTCGGCGCCAGGCCCCCCGCCCCTGAAATGCGCACCCATACAGTATTGCGAAAATCTC
>CBDURI010000415.1:0-2561 GCA_965369435.1 uncultured bacterium | reverse complement strand
GCGAGGCGAGAGCGACGCCCTTGCAGGCTCCTCGTCGTCCCTCACCCGCCGGGATCCGCTCGGCGTCTACATGAGAGACGTGCAGCGCTACGCGCTTCTGTCGAGGGAAGAGGAACACGACCTAGCGGTGCGGTTCCTCGAAAACGACGATCTCGAGGCGGCCAAACAATTGGTCACCTCCAACCTTCGTCTGGTCGTCAAGATCGCATACGACTACCGCCAGGCGTACAAGAACCTTCTCGACCTCGTGCAGGAGGGCAACATCGGCCTCATGCAGGCCGTGAAGAAGTACGACCCGTACAAAGGTGTAAAACTCTCGAGCTACGCCGCTTGGTGGATCCGCGCCTACATGCTGCGCTATATCCTCAACAACCACCGGCTCGTGAAGGTGGGGACCACCCAGGCGCAACGGAAGCTATTCTTCAACCTGCAGAAGGAAAAGGCCCGGCTGTCGGCAATGGGCATCGAACCGACCGCCGCAATCGTTGCGGAGCGTCTCAACGTTCCCGAACGAGATGTCGTGTCGATGGACATGCGGCTTGCTGCGGGAGACGCGTCGTTGGATGCGCCCGTCGGGACTGCCGAGGGCCGCTCGGTAGCACGCGTGGAGCTGCTTCCTTCGGACGACGTTCGCATTGACGATACGCTGGCCGATGCAGAGGTGGGCGACCAGTTCTCCAAGAAGATCCACGAGTTCGGCGCGCTGCTCGAGAACAAGGAAAAGAAGATCTTCGACGACCGTCTGGTCGCCGAGGACCCAAAGACTTTGCAGACGCTCGGCGACGAGTTCGGTGTGAGCCGCGAGCGGGTCCGGCAGATCGAGAAGCGGCTGCTGCAGAAACTCAAGGACTTCCTTCACCGTGAGCTGGGCGAGACCGTCGTCGAAGTCTACGAGTCTCCCTGAGCAGCCGGGTCGCAGGGCGACCGAGATGTGGTAACGCGCAACAATGTCAGGTCGCCTGTCCGTAGTCGCGACGCCCATCGGATGTCTAGAGGACATCACGCTGAGAGCGATACGCATTCTCCGCGAGGCCGACCTCATCCTCGCAGAGGACACACGCCACACTCGCACGCTTTGCGCGAAGCACGGTATCAGCACGCCTCTGCGTTCTTTTCACGCACACACCAATGACGACAAGGTCGACCTCCTTCTCGCTGAGCTGGCCGAGGGAGCTCACTACGCAATGGTCAGCGATGCGGGCACGCCGGTGGTGAGTGACCCGGGGGTCTACCTGGTGTCCCGAGCCGCCAAGGCAGGCATCGAAGTGGAGGCTATTCCCGGGCCTAGCGCGGTGCTGGCGGCGCTCTGCGTAGCGGGCCTCCCGGTCCGTCGGTTCGTGTTTGAAGGGTTTCTTCCGAGAAGCGGTGGGGACCGCACCCGTGCCCTCGATCGAATCGCGCAGTCGGCAATCACCGTCGTCTTGTTCGAATCCCCCCATCGTATCCACGCGACTCTGAACGACCTCGAACGCACCCTCGGCGGCGACAGGCAGATCGCGCTGTGCCGAGAGCTCACCAAGATGCACGAGCAAACGATCCGCGGTACCGCCCCAGAAGTGCGGAGCGCATTGTCAGACCCCGCCCGAGGCGAGATCACGGTCGTGGTCGAAGGCAAGCCCGCCGACGCGCCCGTCCAGAACATCGACCTCGGGGCGCTCGTCGTCGAGTGGCAACGCGAAGGGCTGTCCACGAAGGAAATGACGCAGAAGCTGCAACGAGATCTCGGGTGGAAACGCAACGCAGCCTATCAGGCCATTCTCGACACCTTGAAGCCAGACCAGAGCTAGACCGCTGACGTCGGGAGGGTCATGCAAACGCGAAGGCTCCCTGCAGTTCCCGCTTCGGTCCAAATGCGCCCGCCCTGGGCCTCGATCACGTTGCGGGCCACGGCAACTTCCAAGCCTAGAGCATCCGAGCTCGACAACGGCTTCTCGAGCCTTTCCACGACGGCCAGCGTGTCGGCGGAGGAGTCCTTGAGCGTCGCGATCAGGTCGAACTGCACGAAGCCTTTGCCCACCTGGTCGCGCCGCGGAGGCGCAACACGCATCGCGATATCGGTTCCGGACGACCGAATGACCAGCACTGCGAGAGTCACGAGCGAGTGAACCGTTCGATGGCGGTCGACGAAAATACGCGGAAGGCCTTCAGAGACTCCACCGAGAACCGAGGTGTCTTCGGCGCGCGACCTCACAAATGAGATCGCTTCGGAGATCAGCTCATCGGGTGCGACCCACTGTTGTTGCAGCCGGAGCGTTCCGGCTTCGAGGCTTGCTCGATCGACCACCGTCGAGACGAGCCGCAACAAGCGTTCCGCGCTTGCACGGATCGTCGCGACGCTTCGCACCTGCTCCGCGTTGAGGTCGCCATCGACGCGGCCGAGCAGCATGTCGGAAAACCCCGTGACCGAGTTGAGAGGGTTGCGAAGCTCGTGCCCCAGCGCGCCGAGAAATCGCGCGCGTTGACGCGCCGGTTCCTCTGGATCTGCCGAATGCGCATCGATAGCGTCCTGCATCGAGGGTTGCCGCACTGTCTCGGCGTGAGACGGCGCCGCGCGGTGCTCG
>CBDURI010000414.1:0-2563 GCA_965369435.1 uncultured bacterium | reverse complement strand
TCCACGGCCGCAACACACGAGTGGCCCACTACGACCAACCCTTCTTCGCCTGGCGCTAAAAACAGAGCTACGGCCGCCGTCGTTCCTGTTGTTCAAGCGTCGTTCTCAGCCAGCGCACGAAATCCTGAGACACCTCTGGCTGCTGCTGGGCGCGATACAGCGCAGCTGCCCGCTGGTTGGTCTCCAGTTGACGAATCTCGGCGAGCACGGCGGGAAACTGCTCGGCACTCGGCGCTGATGCAGAAAACATGAGGCTTCTCGGATCGACGCGCCCCAGCTCGGTCGCGCGGGCCACTCGCTTGCCACACCGGCATCGCTTGTTCGAATTCACAAGACCACAGTTCCCGAGCATGGAGGCATTGATGGTCGCGCGCGCTCGAGAAAGGCGCTTGCGGTAGGCGCTGGCACTGACACCGAGCACCTCCGCCGCTTCGTGATGGTTGAGATCCAGAATCTCGCCCAGGATGTAGGCCAGCCTCGATTCTCGGTCCAAGCACTGGAGCATCGCGAGCGTGCAACCGATACGGACTTCCTCTAACATCAGAGAAGCGTCCGGGCCTTCGAACGATGTATCGGACAAGCCTTGAGCCAAGTCTTCGGCGAACTCATCAAACGTCATCGCCTGCTCGGACGGCCTTCTCTTCAGGTCCAACAGATGGTGGCTCGCCACCGAGTACGCCCACGTCCTGAAACGGCTCCTCCCATCGAATTGACCGAGCCGTGTGATGATCTTCAGCAAGATCTCCTGCGTCGCGTCTTCTGCATCGGCAGGAAGCATGAGGAAGCGCTGGGCCAGCTTGTAGATCGTCGGCTGAATCGCGTGTATCAGGGCGTCTAGGGCAGCACGATCCCCCTCGCGGGAGCGTGCCACCAGCGACTCCATTTCTTCAGCGTCGCTGGTGGCCATTCTCGTCATGCCTCCAGCTTGGCCTTGAGGGTCTGGAGCTCCTGCTCGAGGATCTCCGCTTGCTCCGACAGGGCGCCTTCCAGCTCTTCCAGGGCGACGGGAGGCGGCGTCAGCACGAAGCTATACACGCAGGAATCCTCACCGAGAGCAATCAGCCGGGAGTATGCGGTTGCGACGCTGCCATCCGGAAAGGTCATCTTCGTATCGATCACGCCGTCGTTGCGATTCAGCGTGTCCTCGAGTTGAACGCCGACCTCGCCATGTGGCGTTCGCATCAGCGCCTTACCATCTTTGGCGACTTCGGCGAACGCGTGGGTCCACTCCGGCAGTCTCGTTATGTCCGCGATGTAGTCGAAAGCGGTGTCGAAGGGCACTGCGAGAGCGACATTCTTAACGTCAAATAGCATCATCATTCTCCTTAGCTTGGTGGAAGCGTCATAGGGTTAGACGTTGCCGGAGCGTCCGTGTGACCGAAAAATCGAGAAGAGTGCGGAGACGGCCCAGGCTGGTGGGTGTGTTGCCACTCGTCGGCGTGCCGCGCGAAGACGGCGTTGGCTAGTGGCGGGTGGTTTTGGATGCGCTGCCATGCGTCCATGTCGGGGGTGCGCATCAGTAGCGCACGCAACAAACGGGAAAGGGCGCCTATCTTGTTGCTGAACGACGGAATCGCTTCGGGCCGCTCGGCGACAAAGCGGCGGCAAATCGTCTCGAAATCCTCTGGCTCGCGACCGGTGAGCTCGCGAACCACGTTCGTGGGCGCGTCGATTGCGAATGCGTCCTGTTGGTAGTCCGTGAGGTAGAGACGAACTTGCGAAATATCGTACGGGGAGAACCCAGCGACGGTGGCGGCTTTGACGAACATATCTATCGAGCTCGGCGCGTACTTCACATCGCGCCCCAGCACTTTGGCAAACGTCGCAGCGATTTGTTCGGGAGTAAGGAGCTTGGGACCGGTGGGTCTGTATGTCCTTCCGATGTGGGGCGCGGGGTCAGCTAGGGTCGCTGCAACGACGGCTCCCATATCTTCGTTCGATGGCGGGGCGTTGCGCCCCTCTCCGAGCGCCATCGGGAACACACCGAGCTGGGCGATCACATCGAGCACGAGGAAGTAGGTCCAGGCGAACCAGCCGGGGGTGATGTGCACGACATCCACATTCGGCATCCATGGGGTGATCCGATCGGCGAGCCAAAGCTCACGCGTCGCGAGGGAGGGGTGGCCCGGATGCAGCAGCCACTGGGTAAGCGTCGTGACGGTCTCGAGCTTGGCTTCCTCAGCGGCGACGGCGAACGCCATCGAGGCATGGAGTCCGTTTGGACCGTGAGGCGCGACGAAGTATGCACGCTGCACGCCGTCCATCGCGCTTCGTAGATCGCGAACGTCGAAGAGATTGCCGACGACGACATCCGCGCCGAGCTCTCGGAGATGCTGGGCGCGTTGGTCTTCGCGGCGGACCATCGCCCGGACGGGGAAGCCGGAACGAAGGAGGTCTTGAGCCACCGGACGGCCGGTGTTGCCGGCCCCAGAGGTGACGAGAATAGTGGGCTTGGTATTAGACATGTGAAAACTCCTGAAAATCGGTTGTTTTTAGCCAGTTGCTTTATTTTATAAAGTCTTTACAGTTAAAACGCAAGTGGCTTACTTTAGAAAATCAAGAA
>CBDURI010000413.1:0-2571 GCA_965369435.1 uncultured bacterium | reverse complement strand
GCGACCATCGACACGCTCTTCCGCGCGTACGGCACCGAGGACATGTCTCAAGAAGAGGCTCGACGGCGATTGGAGGCTCGGGAGAGGTTCGCGCTTCTCGATGGAAAATTGTTTCGCACGTGCTTTTCGGACTGGCAGGGCGAGCACGATCAGGCGCTTGGCGGATTCGTGTTCGGGCAGCTCGTGGCCGCCAAAGACGAGCTCTTGATTACAGTCGAGGACGGCACCGCCCAAGTGCGGGCCGCGTCCGCCTCGCCCGACCTACAGCCGATCGTGCTCGTCGAGCAGGACGGCGCATGGAAGATCGATCTGCGACAGAGCGTTGCGCCGAAGATTCGCCAGAGCCTGTACGAGATCTATCGACGGGCTCGTAGAGCGGAACGCCAGGCGCCTTGATGGTCGTTTTCAACGGATCGTGAACGGCGTGACGTCGATCCGTTCGCCCGGTGTGGCCGCCTTCAACGCCTCCTGCATCATCTGAAGCTCGCGCGCATGCGGGTTCAGCGCCAGGCCCGCTGCGACCGTCCGAAGTGCCGCGTTGGTGTCGCCGACAGCCGCAAAATACAGCGAATCAGTATAGTGCCGCCAAATCAGTTGCGTCCGGGTGTGGTCCTCGATCGGCCGTCCGATCCGCTGATACAGATCGCCCCAAAGCGTTGCGTGCCGGTGCATGGCCCGAGCCTCGTCGGTGTCCGTCGTGTTTGCCGTCAACACGCGGTGATACAGCTGCTCGGGGACCAAGAGATCCATCATGTCCTGCGTGACTCGGACGTCCATCTCCACGTACACCGGTCGCAGTGCGGCGAGGCTTTGGAGCTCAGGCACGCTGAGCGTTCCGTCGAGTACGTAGCTGCGCAGCAGCGGGGTCAACTCCGGTTCGTCTCTCACGAAACGATCGACCAAGCTCGGATACGTTAGCAATGGAAGCGGGATCATCGTGACATCGGGTCGATTGTTCTCCTCCGCTTCGCCACCCCAAAATCGAAAGATCGTCTGTGGGTTGTGAACCAGTACGATCGAGCGCGGCGGCAGAGCGCGACGAAGGCCGTCGTCGAACACATCGGTGTCTACGAAGTCGGCGAGCGACGAGGCTCCCGAAGAGCGAACGAATTGGAACGAAGCCATGAGCGCCAGGATGGCCCCGAGCATCGGTGCGAGTCTCGGCCTGTTCGGCACCGCCTCCGCGAGCGCGCTTAGCAGAACACCGATCGCAAAGACTGCGAATATCGCTAGGGCAGCGTACGACAGCATGAGGTATGCGAGCGCGTCGGGATTGCCGCTCACGAAACCCAGGACCGCGCGACCGAGCGCGTAGGCCGCCCATACGGTAAGCCAAAAAAGGCCGAACTTTCGCGACGCTCGGACCCGCAGCATGAAATACGCGCCGAGCAGCGCGGCAACCAACGTCACGACGTGAAGGTCTTCGCCCGTCGCGAGCAAAACGTCGGCGAAACGTTCACCAAAAGGCGCCACCTCGTCGAGGGACAGACTCTTCTGAAACGCCTCGGCCGTGACGACCCAGACAAAGCGGCCCGGCGTCGACGGGTTCCCAAGATTCAGAAACGGCTCCCGAAGCGCGCGCAAAGGCAGGTAGAGATAGGTGACGAGCCCCGCGCTCACAAATCCGGCTGACCATGCGAGCGGACGCCATCCCCAGGTTCGCCACACGCCGACCAGGAGCCACAGGGACGGAATGACGGCGAGCAAGGCGAGGTAGTGATGGTTGGAAAGCGCGAGGCCCAACGCCAACGCTGCATGATAGAGCGGCCGAACGTCACCGTTCGGACCGGAGAGCGAAACCCGAAGCAGCCGCTCCATCGCGATGCACAATAGGGCTGCTTGCAGTGCGTAGACTTCCGGGCGCACGGCTTGGAACCACCATGCTTGCGTTCCGACTACCCACCACGTGGCTGCCAGCGCCAGCGGGAATCGCAGAGAGTCGCGGATCATCCCGCCGACTTTCAAGGTATGTTCGAAGGCAAAGAACAACGCGACCGCCGCGACCGCGCCGAGGAGCGAGCAGACCAGCGCGACGCGGAACGAAAGGGCTCCGATCGGCGCCAGATTCGCTGCGCCGAGGACGATCGCGGCAAGAGGATGGCCGGGCGGATGCGAAATGCCGAAATCCGCAGCCGCAGCGACAAACTCTCCGCCATCGAACCAATGGGCGTATCCGGACGCGGTGCTCACGTACACCAAGAGCGGCGGAACGCCGGCGACTAGAGCCTTCATGAAGTTGGAGTGCAAGACCCGCCCATGATCGACCGACAGCGGCAACGCGGTCAAAATCTACGGACAGAACATACCATCGGGGCGGGGCGGAACCCGACGCGGGGGCTGGACCGGCCAAATCCGGATCGGACGCGCCGGCGAACCCGACCCGCGAAGAACCCCCCGGCGACGCGGCCGCGCCGCCCGCGGCCAGCGAACCCGATCAACGGCCGATCAGCGAACCCGATCAACGGCCGACCAAGGAATAGCCGAGCGTCCGGCGACGCGCCATGATTTCCTGTAAGCGTTCCATGTCCGCACGCCTTCCTCGGTGGACAATCCTTGAGTGAGGCAAGTTCT
>CBDURI010000412.1:0-2582 GCA_965369435.1 uncultured bacterium | reverse complement strand
GCGAAGAACGTAATCGAGCTCCCGTTCTTCCTCGGTGGAGGTTACACCTACGAAGGCAAAATCCTCGCGGACATCTTCGCGCAGTTCGGGTTTGATCCATTGATGGCGGCGAACGGCCCCCCCGGCGTAGATACATTCCCGGTCGCCGACAACTGGTACGTGACGATCGGCGCAACGATTCACACCAAGCCGCTCTTCGGCAAGAACAAGAAGTAGGTCAGGCGTCCGTCGCGCCGAGGCGCTCCAGCAGCGCCTTTGCCATGTCGGCGACTTCCTGCCGCTCGAGCTCGCGCGTGTCGGTGCTCTGGTAGCTCTCCAGGTCCGCATCGGGAAGCCCTTGCAAGAACCGGCTCGGTGTGATCTTCACGAGCCGGCCACGGGCGACGCGATCTTTGTGCCTCGTCAAATAGAGCACGTCCCGCGCACGGGTGACCCCCACGTAGAATAGCCGCCGCTCCTCTTCGAGGTCGGCCATCGACGCGTCCGTGATCTTGGGGTCGATCGTTCTGGCATGAGGCAACACGCCCTCGACGCATCCGATCAGAAACACGACAGAGAACTCGAGCCCCTTCGCCGAATGGAGCGACGAGAGCGTCACCTGCCTGTCGGTTTCGGGCTCGTCCGGATTGCTGGGATCGAGTGCGATGTGATGCAGAAGCTGCTGCAACTCCCTGCGGTCCGCTCCGCTACGCGCCTCGAGCCGCTCGACGCTTCGAAGAAGGAAGTCGATATTCGCGCGGCGCCGCTTGGCGTCCGGACTTTGGTCGCCACCGTCCTGCAGCATGCCGGCCGTCCGCAACAAGGAAGTCGCCGCGTCCGTGAGATCCCCGGCTCGAAGCCCCTTTTCTGCCGTCTCGATCGCCTCGCCCAGCTGGACGGCCGAGACCTTTGCTCGCGCGGAGAGTGCTTCGATTCGATCCGCGCTCCTCAGGGCCCGAAGAAGACTCATGCGATGTGCCGAAGCGTGGTCCACGATGTGCCGAAGCGACTGAGCGCCCAGGCCCCTAGCCGGTGTGTTCACGATCCGACGTAGCGAAAGCTCATCGCGCGGATTCAACGCGACCCGCAGGTAGGCAATGCCGTCCTTGATCTCTTTACGGTCGAAGAACTTGGTTCCCCCGAAAACACGGTACGAGATCCCTGCGATGCGGAGCTCCTCTTCGAGCAACTTCGCCTGCGTGTTGGAGCGGTAGAGCACGGCAATCTGCCGCGGGTCGGTGCCTTCTCGTTCGAGCCTTCGAATCTCGGCGGCCACGAACTTGGCCTCTTCTTGCGGCTCGGGAAGTACGCACATGCGCACGGGTGAGCCCCCTTCCCGCGTCGCCTTCAGGACTTTGGCATAGGGACGTTTGCGCGATTTCTCGATGGCCGAGTTGGCTACGTTCAAGATCGGGGCGCACGAGCGATAATTCTGCTCCAGCTTGGTGACGACAGCGCCCGGAAAGTACTGCTCGAAGTCGAGAATATTATCGACGCATGCACCGCGCCAGCCGTAGATGGACTGATCGTCGTCGCCAACCACGCACACGTTGCCTCGCTCGTTGGCGAGCAGCCGAACGAGGTCTAGCTGTGCGACGTTGGTGTCTTGAAACTCGTCGACGAGGACGTGGGCAAACCGAGTGCGCCACTTGCTTCGAATGCCGGGCCGATCACGAAGTAGCTTCACAGGCTTGACGACCAGGTCGTCGAAATCCACCGCATGCATGTCGGCGAGGGTCGACTCGTAAGCGCCATAGATACTGGCAGCCACCTGATCGTACTCGTCTCCCTTGGCGCGCACCTTGCCAGGCTCGCGGAGGGCGTTCTTCCAGAGCGAGATCCGAGAGAGAATTGCCTGCGCGTCGAGCCGTCGATCGGCTTCTGCTTCAGTGCGCAGCAACTCCCTCACGACGCCGAGGCTGTCCCCCTGATCGAAAATCGTGAAGCGCGGACCGAGACCGAGCGCCTTGGCTTCCTCGCGAACAAACCGCACCCCGAAGCTGTGAAACGTCGACAGCCAGATCGCCTGGGCCGTTTCGTCTCCTACGGTGGCGCCGATGCGATCGCGCATCTCGGTGGCGGCTTTGTTGGTGAAGGTCACCGCTAAGATCGCGGTAGGCGCTACACCGGACGCGAGCAAGCGTGCGATTCGCGCGGTGATGACACGGGTCTTGCCCGAACCCGCACCCGCGAGAACCAACAACGGCCCTTCTTCGTGCTCTACGGCCGCCCGCTGCTGTGCATTGAGTCGCAAGGCTGCCCGAGGTAGCCCAGCGCACGCGGGGGTTCAAGGCGTCGACGACAGCGCCCCATGTCGGGTTGCCGTGCACCAGCACCACCGGGCGCCCATCGCGTGGGCCCACGTACCATCGAAGGTCCAGTCACCGCCCTGGGGTCCGGGGGAGTTGCTCATCGCTGTGGTTCTATCACGATACGAGACATGCAACTTCCGCCGTGCGGCTTGTATCGAACGACAGGGCCCATCGCATCCGTGGGCGAAGGCCGCCTCGTTTATTTTCACAACCATGGTGACCCGGGCCCCGGCCTGTATCTTCCGAAGGAGTGGCGCTACAACCGGGCGCAGTTCGAGGCGAAGGGCCACA
>CBDURI010000411.1:0-2589 GCA_965369435.1 uncultured bacterium | reverse complement strand
TTCTCTAACGGTTTCGCGGACAGGTATCGATGAGAACACGTCCAAAGAACACGAACAAAACGCGTTACCGGACATTCTTATGACAATGTCACAAATCCCCGATGTGAATCGGGAGCTCGAAGAGGTCGGCGCGATGTTCGCGGTGTTTGATACGCTCCGCCGAAAGCGTGGGCGTTAGGGTCCCCACACCTTCCGCCAGGTGCTGGCCCAGATTGTGGTCACCTTGGCCATGGTGGGATGGTTGTCGCGAAGTCGAAAAACCACAGGAGCTGCTCCTGCTGGCGGCCAGTTAGCCACGGTCGAGTGAGTGTACGACACCGATCGTGGTACCGTGTCGCTGTGCGGTTTCTGGTCTACGGAGCGGGCAACATCGGAAGTCTCTACGCGGCGCGGCTGGCGCAGAGCTCGCAAGAGGTTGCCATCCTGGCAAGAGGGACGCGTTTCGAGCAGATCCGCCGACAGGGGATCGAGCTCGAGGACGGGGTCACCGGGGAACGAACCACGACGTCACCCGAGGTCGTGGCTCGTCTCGATCCAGACGACGCGTACGACGTTGTGCTGGTCATCCTGCCCAAGCACCGGATCGCGGAAGTGCTGCCCGTGCTAGCCGCGAACGACCGCACGCCGAGCGTCATGTTCTTTGGCAACAACGCGGCAGGCCCGGACGCGATGATCGATGCCATCGGTCGCGACCGCGTGCTTCTCGGGTTTCCTGGCGCCGCTGCCGTGCCCCGAGGCGGCGCCATTCGCTACTTCATCACGTCGGCGCGCGAACAGCCAACGACCATCGGCGAACTCGACGGCAGCAAGTCCGACCGCATTGTCGCTATCGCGTCTTCGCTCCAGGCGGCCGGGTTTCCTGTGTCGGTGTGTACGAACATGGACGCGTGGCTCAAGACCCACGTGGCCAAAATTCTCCCCACCGTATGCGCGCTCTTTGGGGCGGGAGGCGATCCGGAACAGTTGGCGAGCAGCGATGAGGCGCTCCGCTTGATGCTCCGATCCATTCGCGAGGGCTATCAGGTGCTGCGCGCAAACGGCGTTCCCATCACGCCCGGCAATCACCGCGTGCTCGAATGGCTGCCCGAGTCGCTTCTCCTGTTTTTGATGCGCCGCATGTTGAAATCCGAGACAATAGCGATCAAGTTCGGCCACGCGGAGCAGGGGCGGGCGGAGTGGCAACGCTTGGCGGATGAGTTTCGGTTGCTCATCGAACGGGTGGATGTGCCGACTCCCTCGATCGACGTCGCGTACCGTCACCTGAGCCCGGCCTCGACCGCGGCTCAATGAAGGACGGTTGACAGGCGCTGGGGTGGATCTATTCCTTCGGCGATGCCGGCGTCGATCACCACGGAGCTCGTTTGGTCAGAAATCGAAAAGCAGCTCTTCGCGGTGCTTTCGTACGTGACCCCCAAGGCCGAGGCGCGTTCCGCGGGAATTGTCTACATCGTCAGGGATCGGAAGCTGTACCTCAGAGCCAGCACGGACTCTTGGAAGGCAAAACACATCCGCCTGAATCCACGCGTGGCGCTCAACGTGACGATCCCGAAACGGGTTCCGTTCATGCCGTGGATCAAGATTCCCGCTGCCACGATCGCACTCCATGGTGCGGCTCGCGTGATCGCCGCCAAGGACGCCGACCCGGGAGCCATCCAAGCGCTGACGCGCGCAATGCCCGATCACTCGGATCCGGTTGCCCAGATTTCCATCATCGAGGTCGAGCCAACAGGCCACTTCGTGACCTATGGGGTTGGGGTGCCGCTTCTCGCGATGCGTGATCCAAAGAAGGCACGCGGCCGCGTCTCGGTCGCTTGAGCGCCGCTGCATGATCGAATCCTGTCGTTCCCCAGAACGTTCTCCGTCGCGAGATGCTAGACACGATGATCGCGAGGGTGACCGAGCGGACAGAACCCGGGCCCTTATGCGCGTTGCCGACGACTCGACATGTGCGAGTCCAGCGCGGCATCCGTCTTCACCGTTCTTGCCAGTGATTGTGCCACCCGAGATCAGAGCGAAGTGATCTCGAACGGTCACTAGTGGAGGCGGTGGGAATCGAACCGTCGTCAGAACACCGTGTTTCGCACGATTCAGTAGCGATTACGCGGGCGCGTCTCGACCGTGAGACCGGCCTAAACCCCAGTGAGTCCGGGTTGACGGATCGCCTTGGGACACGTGTCCCAAACTTCGACTCCATCGACGACTTCTCGGAGCGGGTGCGTCGGGTGTGGGGGGCGCTGCGCGTGGTGTAACGCGACGAAGCCCGAGGGGCGACAGGCGCACGCGGCGACGCATCCTGGGAAGTGAGCGCCTACTGGATGCGCTTGAGCCAGTACCCGGGCTTTCGTTTGGCATGGGCGACTGCGATCACGACGAGGGTCTCGTCGACGACGCTCGTCACGACGTGAAACGGGAAGCCCTGAAGCGGAAACCTTCGGAGGATGCGGTCGAGCTCGGAGTCCAAGACGGCGGCGCCCGAACTTGGAAATTCTTGTGCGCCGAACGGCATCCTCGTACGCATCGAAAAAGATGAGACCGAGGCCATGACGCTGCTCGTCGTACCATTTTCGAGCGAGGTCGAGCTCACGCTCG
>CBDURI010000410.1:0-2598 GCA_965369435.1 uncultured bacterium | reverse complement strand
AAAGAAGCTCGCCGTCCGGCGTGATGACTTCCCACCAATCGGCGTACCGATCGCATCCCGTATCGGGGCTCTCAAGCGTGACCGCAAAGTCGTAAGCCCCGGGGCTCCCGCTCGTGCGCACCGCCACCACGTCCGCATAAACGGCGCTTCCCGAGCCCCCCTGCGGTTCAGTGTTCGAACACGCCGCAGCCATCGCGCTCGTGACGGCGATCAGCGCCCACAAACGAAGCTCCCGAGCAAGCAAGATACCCATAGGCGCAAGTGTGCGGCGCGCGCCGAGAGCGTTCAAACAGCCGCTCGACGTCGAGGGCAGCGCACGCGACCACCCCGTGAGCCCCGAGGGCCTCCAGCACCAACCAAGACCTGCCAAAAACAACTGGCTGCTTCACACTGCGCCGACGAAGGGCGTCTATGCTAGCTATCACCAGGGACAGTGAACCTAGTTATCTGATGCACGCTGCGGCGGGGCTTTCATGAATGAAAGTCATTGCCCCCTGAACTTGTGAGGAGAACGCGAATGGCCGGCCCCGAGCGATCTAACTGCCGGGCGCACCCTGGGAAAGGTTCACCTTAGGCCAGAGGTCGCCCCGTATTCCCTCTAGCAGGGGCCGTCAGCGGCAACCCGGGCACCCGCCTGCGCGGCGAGGCAGTCGTTGTCGTAGGTCACGTCGTCACAGCCGCAGACGGGCGCGAAGACCAGCGGGCACAGTTCGGGACGCATTTCGCAACTCCCCTCCGGCTCGCAAGCCCCCACGGGGCCTGCGCAATACTGGAAGGCGAGGCAATCGTCGTTGCTCGCGCAGGGACACTGGCCCTCGAAGTCGACCCGCACGCCGAACGCCGCCGCCGCGCACCCGTTGCCGTAGGTCTCGCCGTCGCAGCCACACACCGGCTCGAAGACAGCGGGGCACATCGTCGGCTTGTCTTCGCAAGTACCAGGGGCGTCGCATGTGTCGCCAGCGCAGTACTCCGTATCCGCGCACCCACCGGGACAAAGCTCGCCGCCTTCGCCACCAGCTCCGCCTTGGCCGCCAGCTCCGCCTTCGCCACCAGCCCCGCCCGAACCACCGGAATCGCTACTACAACTGGTGGCCGCCAGAGCACCGGCGACCAAGAAGACCCACCACAAACGCATGATGAAAACGCTACCACGGCTCGGCGTGGCAGCGAACCTTCCCAACGAACCTTCCCACGTTCGAGGCCTGCGTTCGCTGGCCTGGCTCTTCATCGCGTCCCGCATCGTGCACAGCTACATCCACATCGGAAGGTCTAGCCCGTCGAGCGTGTCAGCCAATATCCACAACGACCTTGCCTACCGCACGGCCGGAGGTCAGCTGCTCATGCGCGGCCTCGAGCTCTGTCAGCGTGCAGCGGCTGTCGTCGAGGAGCGGCTTGATGCGTCCGTGATCCGCGAGCGCTGAAACCCGCTCCATGATCGTGCCGTGACGTTCGAGCCCCTGGCCCGTGAGCATCGGAATCAGCATGAACACCACCAGCAGGCTGGCATTCTTCATATGCAGGCCGGTGAGATCCGGTTGCGCACCGATGGAGACGATGGTTACGCAACGGCCGTTTATCGCCAGTGCTTCGATCGATAGCGCGATGTTCGGCCCGCCGACCGTGTCGAACACGACGTCGTAGCCGCGTCCGTTCGTCAACTCACCGACGTACTCAGCGACTGACTGCTCCCGATAGAGGATCGTCTTGTCGGCGCCGAGGCTCTTGGCAATCGCCGCTCTTTCAGGCGTCGGCACGGTCGTATGCACAATCGCGCCCATGGACTTGGCGACCTGCACGCCGACATGGCCGACCCCGCCGGTGCCGCCGTGGACAAGCACGGTCTCGCCCGGCTGGACTTGCGCGCGATCGACAAGCGCCTCCCAGGCGGTGATGCTGACGAGTGGAAGCGCCGCCGCCTCCCGGAAAGACAGACTGGCAGGCTTTCTCCCCAACAGCCGTTCGTCGGCGATCATACGCTGCGAATAGGCGCCGTCGTGTCCCTTCACGCCGCCAGCGCACCCATAGACCTCGTCGCCGACGGAAAACCGCGTGACGCCCGGCCCCGTGGCCATCACCACGCCGGCGACGTCACATCCGAGGACGATCGGATCCTCCGGCGCGATCTTGCTAGCGCCCGACCGGATCCCCGCGTCTACGGGGTTGATGCTCGTCGCATGCACGCGGATCGCGACTTGGCCGGGACCCGGGTCGGCGTCGGGCTTGTCGAAAAGCTCAAATGGCTCGCCTTCGCCAAGTCGGTTGAGACGCATTGCTTTCATACCATTCGACGCTACCGCGAACTCCTCACCCCGTACACCGCCCCGTTCGAGAGCCCCACCAAGAGCAAGTCGGTTCATCCTGATCACGGGGCTGGCCGTGGGCGTGCTCGGTGCCGTGCTCCACGGAGTGATCGGGGTCTCCAACGAAGCTCAGCTCCGCGCGTCTCGAAGCCTTTCTCGCCCCCGCCTCCCCAAACCTCGCCCACATCCTGTTCTTCGCCGTCCTCGCCACACTCTCTTGCCCGCGTGCGGGCTAGCCGAAGAAAGAACACGGGTAAAACAACCGTCCGCACGGCCTCACCAAGCCCTGATCCAAGCC
>CBDURI010000409.1:0-2618 GCA_965369435.1 uncultured bacterium | reverse complement strand
GTCGGACGCATCGGCATCGCTGCCCAGTGCGTGGGCATGGCACGTGCCGCGCTCGGCCACGCCCTGACCTACGCCAAGGAGCGCACCGCGTTCGGCAAGGCGATCGCCAACCACCAAGCGGTTGCGTTCCGCCTCGCCGACATGGCCACGCAGCTTCACGCAGCACGAACGATGGTGCTCGAAGCGGCTGCCCTACGTGACGCAGGCCGGCCGTGTTTGAAAGAAGCTTGCATGGCCAAGCTCTTTGCTTCGGAGGCGGCAGAGCGCATCTGCTCGGATGCGATCCAGATCTTCGGGGGTTACGGATACTCGCGAGAGCTCCCCGTCGAGAAGATCTACCGCGATGTTCGCGTCGCCCAGATCTACGAGGGCACGTCCGATGTCCAGCGTATCCTCATCAGCCGCGAGATCTTGAAGGAGGTTCAATGAGCTCGGCGAACCATGCGTTTGTAACCGGTGGGACCGGACTGATCGGACGCGCCGTCGTCGAGCGATTGCTCCGGCGCGGCATCAACGTCACGCTGATGCTCCGTCCGGGCGCCGACACGCGACGTAAGGCGGAGTTAGAAGCTCTCGGTGCAGTCGCCGGCGGCACGAACGGGTCACTGACACAGGTCACCGGCGACCTCTCCGAACCGGACCTGGGCTTCTCGGAAGACGCGTCCGCGGCGCTGTCCGACGCCGGGCACTGCTTCCATCTGGCCGCCCTCTACGACCTCGATGCGGACCCGGAAGCCATCGAAAAAACCAACGTCGACGGCACGAGGCACCTGCTTTGCGCCCTTGCAAAAGCCCGATTCGATGGGCGCCTGCACCACGTGAGCTCTGTCGCGGTTGCGGGCGACTTCCCGGACACGTTCACCGAGGCGATGTTCCAGGAGGGGCAAGCCCTTCCCCACGCGTATCATCGCAGCAAGTTCGAGTCGGAGAAGCTAGTCCGAGAATCGAAGGTCGACTACCGCATCTACCGGCCGAGCTCGGTCGTGGGCGATTCGAAAACGGGCGCCATGGACCGGATCGACGGCGTCTATTACAGCTTCGGCGCGATCAAGAAGCTCGCCTACGCCCTGCCCGGCTGGGTGCGGTTGCCGGTGCCCCGCATCCGCGGCCGTTTCAATCTCGTACCGGTCGACTACGTCGCCGACGCCCTGGTACACATCGCCTTCTCAGACACCGACGCGCGCGTCTTTCATCTCGTCGACCCAAAGCCGCCTCCCTTCGTGAAAATGGCGGACATGTTCGTTGCCGCCGCGGGCGGTCCGCGTTTGGGCCCCGCCGTCGACATCGCCAAGATGCCGGGGGCCAAGAAGACAGGCGCACTGGTATCGATGCTGCCAAGTATACGGGAGCTACGGGACGCGTTTGTGAGCGACCTCGGGCTTCCCACTCAGAGCCTCGGTGCGATGAACATCAAGGTGCGCCTGCAAGACGCCAACACCCAGGCGGCGCTCGCGGGAAGCGATATCAGCTGCCCCCCACTGAGGACCTACGCCAAGACGCTGTATCGGTACTACGAAGACCATCTCGACCCCATGAAACAGCGGCCGGCGAGATATCGACGGGAGCTCGGGGGCAAGGTCGTTCTCGTCACGGGCGCATCACGTGGCATCGGCTTGGCCACAGCACACATGGCCGCTGAAGCGGGCGCCGAGGTCCTGTTGGTCGCGCGGGATGCCGCCAAGCTCGAGGCCGTAGCGCAGGAAATCCGCGCCGCAGGAGGCCAGGCACACGCGCACCCGACAGACCTCTCTTCGTTCGACGACATCGACGCGCTCGCCGACGCGGTGCTCGCTCAGTACGGCGGCGTCGATGTGCTGATTCACAATGCGGCCCGCTCGATTCGCCGGCCGATCTCTGCGTCCCTCGATCGCTTTCACGACTACGAGCGCACCATGGCCTTGAACTACTTCGCCCCGGTGCGGCTCACCTTGCGCCTGCTCCCGTCGCTGAGGGAACGAGGTGGAACGATTTCGCACGTGCTCACGATGGGCGTCCTCATGCCGTCACCCTACTTCGCCGCATATCTCGCGACCAAGGGTGCGCTCGACGCGTTTGGCGATTCGCTGATGGCGGAGTTGCAACACGAGGGGATCCACGTGTCGTCGGTCTACCTTCCGCTCGTCAAAACCGAGATGATGGCGCCGGTCGAAGAGTACGCCGGCCGAAGCGACGTCATGACCCCACGCCGCGCGGCGATGATGATCCTCGATGGCGTGGTCGACCGACGCCGTCGGGTCATGACCGGCATGGGGGCCTATTTCGCGTTCAGCAATCGGGTCATGCCGGCCACCACGAGCCGCATCCTCAACCTGCTCGAACGAGCCTTCCCCGTGGGCGACACACCAAGCGAGTTTCCTATCGAGAGGGCGTTCATCACGAACGCGATCGGGGGCAGTCCGATCTAGGGCTTCGTGAGGTCGAACTGCATTGCGTTATGGTATCATCCCGTCGAGGGACATGCCTGAACCCGGCCACAAAGCCGCCCCCGAGTACCTCGAAATCGATCATCCGTGGGTGTCCCACCGGCACGTGCCGATCTACGAGTGGACGTTTCCCGACAAAGGCAGCGATGAAGAGCTTGCCAGGTTCGTGCAGGCCCGCGAGGACTGGGCCACGCG
>CBDURI010000408.1:0-2624 GCA_965369435.1 uncultured bacterium | reverse complement strand
CGGCACCTGCGGCTGAGGCGGCACCTGCGGCTGAGGCGGCACCTGCGGCTGAGGCGGCACCTGCGGCTGAGGCACCTGCGGCTGAGGAAGCCGCTAAAGAATCAACAGAAGCTGAGTCCGAAGCGGACAAGCGCGAGGAGGGCTAGCCCATGGCTGACGATATCCGACAAGATTTCGACACTGACGGTGGCGGACGCGGACGCGGCGGACGCAAGAAGGCGCCGGGTCACTCTCTCCCTCCCGATTTCAAGTTTGACTACAAAGATCCCCAGCAGCTTCGGCATTTCATCACCGACCGCGGAAAGATCACGCCCCGGCGTATCAACGGTCTGAACGCCAAGCAGCAGCGTGATCTGACCCGCGCAATCAAACGGGCCCGCAACATCGCGTTGCTCCCCTACACCGCGACGAAGTGAGGTAGCCATGGCATCCACAGTCGAAGTCGTACTCAAAGAAAACCTCGAGCATCTCGGCTCGATCGGCGACGTGGTGCGTGTGCGCCGCGGCTACGCTCGGAACCTTCTGTTGCCGCGCGGCCTTGCGGTCGTCGCGAGCCGCGGAAACGTTCGGCAGATCGAGCATGAAAAGGCCATTCAGGCTCAGCGAATCGCCAAGCTTCGCGAGGAGCAGGAGAAGGTCGTGGCCGAGCTGGCCAAGATCACGCTCATGGTTGCCAAGGAAGCGGGCGACGACGGCAAGCTGTTCGGTTCGGTCACCTCGAACGACGTGCTCGAAGGCCTCAAGGCCAAGGGCGTCGAGGATGTCGACAAGAAGCAGCTCGTCATGCCGGATCAGATCATCAAAGAGGTGGGCAGCTACGAGGTCGGCGTGAAGCTACCGTATGGCTTGACGGCAATCATTAAGCTCGAAGTGAAGACTCGCGCGTAGGGTGCGGATCTTTTCGCCCGTGGTCGGCTTTCCGCACGTTTTCGGATCACATACTCGTGCGATAGCGCTTCCGCTCAGCTCCCGTAGAGGCTAAAAGCGGGTTCGAGGGGAGCAAGACGATCACTTCATCGCAACAAGCCGGGCAGGTCCCTCCGAACGCGCTCGACGCGGAACGCGCAGTGCTCGGCGGGATCCTCCTCGAGAACCAGGCGATGAACATCGTCGTGGAGGCGCTGTCCACCGACGACTTCTACAGCGAGGCCAACGCCAAGATTTTCGAGGCGATGAACGAGCTCTCTCGTCGTGGCCAACCGGTCGACCATGTCACGCTTCGAGAGGCGCTGGTTCACAGCGGGAAGCTCGCATCGGTTGGGGGAGACGAGTATCTGCTCTCGCTCAGCAACACGATCCCGAGCGTCTCGAACATCCAGGCGCATGCACAGATCATCCGGGAGAAGTCGGTCATCCGGGCGCTCATTTTGGCATGTCACGAGGTGGTGTCGCGGGGCTACGGGGACTACGGGCCTATCGACGAGTATCTCGATCAATCCGAGTCGGCGATTTTCGCGGTCGGCAGGGAACGTGCTCGAAATCCTTACGAGCACGTAAAAGATGTCGTCATGCGGACGTTTCAGGAGATCCATGAAACGGCCAACCGGGGCGAGGCGATTACGGGCCTACCCACGGGTTTCAAGCAACTCGATAAAATGACCGCTGGCATGCACTCGGGCGATCTCATCATCGTCGCAGGGCGTCCCGGCATGGGTAAGACCTCGTTCGCGCTCAATGTGGCGCACCACGCGTGCCACAAGAGCGGCTCGGCCGTTGCGGTGTTTTCGCTCGAGATGCCCAAAGGGCAGCTCGTTCGCCGTCTTCTGGGCAGCGAAGCGCGCGTCGATGGCAACCGCATTCGCACCGGGCAGCTCCACAAGGACGACTGGCCCAAGCTTGCGGACGCCGCGGGCACGCTGAGCGAGATGCCGATCTGGATCGACGACACGCCGGCGATCTCGATGATCGAGCTACGCGCCAAAGCCCGCCGGCTCAAATCCGAGGTCGGCCTCGGCTTGATCGTGGTGGACTATATGCAGCTGATGCGCTCGGGGTCGCGCAATGATTCGCGCGAGCAGGAGATCAGCGAGATCAGCCGAAGCTTGAAGGCGCTGGCCAAGGAGCTCGAGATGCCGGTGATGGCGCTCTCGCAGCTCAACCGCGGCGTCGAGTCGCGCGGCACGAAAGACAAGCGGCCGCAGCTTTCCGACCTTCGTGAGTCCGGCGCCATCGAGCAGGATGCCGATACGATTTGGTTCATCTACCGCGACGAGGTTTACAACCAGGACAGCGACGATCGCGGCATTGCCGAGATCATCATCGGCAAGCAGCGCTCAGGGCCGACGGGCACGTGCCGAGTTCGGTTCTTCAACGAGTACACGCGGTTCGATGATTTGGCGGAGTCGGATTATTATGGTGGCGCGTCGCCGGGGGGCGCGGAGTTTCGGGATAACTAATTGGGGTGGAGGGGGTGTTGGGCTGGCAACGTGGGTTGGTTTAGTAATATCCAACCCACCCACCCCCGCCCGTAATCCTCCCTCCGCAGCACTCGCTTCGCTCTGCCTTGGCGGCGCAGAGCGCCGGGCTTCGCCTTCGGCTCGCGCTACCGCCGATGGCCTGGGGGCGGGCCTGGGCGCGCGGTGTACCTGAACCCAACCGGGCCCGCAGCCCCCCCCTCTCGTTCC
>CBDURI010000407.1:0-2661 GCA_965369435.1 uncultured bacterium | reverse complement strand
AAGAGTAGCAAGGAGCACCACGTGGAATCGATTGGTTCGAATCATGGGCGCGATACTAGAAACAAGGCGTCAGGCGCGCAATAGGGACCAGGTGCGCAGATGTACGCCGTCTCTCCGCGCTTGTGATGTGGGTCACTTTCCTACACGAATTGCAGTGCAAACCTCGGACAAGGCCGTTGCAATTCGAAGGCCTCGAGCGTACCAAGTTGGGCCAGCCCTTCGGTGGGACTGAGCTTCGCCCCTGTGAAGGCGGGGCCCCAAACGGGGCCCCGTCGCCCGTCTTCTCTACACCCCGTTCCTGCATTGGCGGCCTGCAGAACCGTGGCCTTGCCGGGGGACGCAGACGGCCGGAAGATCAGCGCATGGCCGAGCCGATCATCGATGCGTGGATCCAGCACCCTACCGGGCCGTTCATCGCCCACGACATGTTCGCGTCCCTGCGACGCTGGATGAAGCTCGAGGTCATCCCTCAGGAGATCCCCGTCGAGCTCACACTGGCAGCCCTCGATGGCGCGGGCGTGACGAAGGCGCTGACCTCCGCTTGGTGGGGCCCCAACGGCCCACTCCTTTCGAACGATGAAGTCGCCGGTACCGTCAAGGCTGCGCCGGATCGCTTCATTGGCATCGGTTCCGTAAACCTACATCGCCCCATGGAAGCGGTCCGGGAGCTTCGACGCTGCGTGAAGGAGCTTGGCTTCGTTGGTGTGCGCCAGCTGCCATGGCTTTGGGGACTCCCACCAAACGACCGTCGCTACTACCCGATCTACGCGGAGTGCATCGAGCTCGACGTCACGTTTTGCCTTCAGGTCGGACACGCGGGTCCACTACGGCCTAGTGACCCCGGACGCCCCATTCCGTACCTGGACGAAGTCGCCTGTGACTTTCCGGAGCTGCGAATCGTCGGCGGCCACATCGGGTACCCCTGGACGGAGGAAATGATCGCGCTGGCGACGAAGTACGAGAACGTCTACATCGATACTTCGGCCTATACGCCCGAGCGCTACCCGGAAGCGCTCGTTCGCTTCATGAAGGGCGCCGGCCGACACAAGGTCTTGTTCGGCAGCAACTTCCCCATGATCCAGCCTGCGAAGTGCATGGGCCAGCTCGACGCGCTCGACCTGCCGGAAGACGTGAGACGCCTGTTCCTGTATGAGAATGCCAAAAAGGTGTTTCGCCTCGAGGGCTGACGGAGGCTCGTTGCCCGGCGGTCCAGGGCACGGTAGAACCCACACGAATTCATGAATAAAAAAGCAAAACTCGCATACGACGACAAAACCTACGAGATGCCGATCGTCGAGGGCTCCTTCGCCGAACGCGCCATCGATATTCGCAGCCTGCGAAAAGACACGGGCCTCATCACGCTCGACTCCGGGTACATGAACACGGGGGCGACCACCAGCAAGATCACCTACATCAACGGCGAAGAGGGCATCCTGCTTTACCGCGGGTACCCGATCGAACAGTTGGCCGAGCAGTCGTCGTTCGTCGAGACGAGCTACCTGCTCATTTATGGTGAGCTTCCCACGAGCACGGAGCTCGACGAGTTTTCGAATCTCCTCACGTACCACAGCATGTTGCACGAAGACATGCGCCATCTGTTCGATGGGTTCCCGTCGAAGGCGCACCCGATGGCGGTTCTCTCCTCCATGGTAAGTGCACTTTCCGCGTACTACCCGGAGAGTATCGAGCCCGACCCCAGCAACAAGCAGGACATCGCGCGATTGCTTTCCAAGCTTCGGACGATCGCGGGGTTCAGTTACCAGAAGAGGCAAGGTCGGCCGGTAGCCTATCCGAAGAACGATCTCGACTACTGCGGGAACTTCCTGCACATGATGTTCTCGCACCCCGCAGAACCGACCTATCTACCCGACCCGGAGCTGGTGAAGGCGCTGAACGTCCTGCTGATCCTCCACGCCGATCACGAACAGAACTGCTCGACCTCGACCGTCCGCATGGTCGGCTCGAGCCAGGCGAACCTATACGCCGCCATCAGCGCAGGCATTTCCGCGCTTTGGGGCCCGCTGCACGGCGGCGCCAACCAAGCGGTCATCGACATGCTCGAAGAGATCCGCGACGAGGGCGGCGACTCCAGCGCGTTCATGGAACAGGTGAAGAACCGGGAGCGCCGGCTGATGGGCTTCGGTCACCGCGTCTACAAGAACTTCGACCCACGCGCGATGATCCTCAAGAAGTATGCAGACCACCTGCTGGCCCATCTCAAGATCGAAGACGAGCTCTTCGACATCGCGCGGCAGCTCGAAGAGGTCGCGCTGTCCGACGACTACTTCATCGAGCGAAAGCTTTATCCGAACGTCGACTTCTACAGCGGCATCATCTACCGCGCGATGGGCATCCCAACCGAGATGTTCACCGTGCTGTTCGCTCTAGGCCGCATCCCCGGTTGGATCGCCCATTGGAAAGAGATGATGGAAGCCCCGGACGTGCGCATCGCCCGACCGCGCCAGATCTACATGGGAGCCACCAAACGCGACTACATGCCAACAGACTCCCGCCGCCCACCGCCCTAACCTCCACGCAGTTCTGGATTCGATATGGGTGAGCGTTTCGCACCAAACCTGAAAGCACACGAGCTGCCGCGCGAGACACTGGTCGACCTGTGGCATCGGACGGTCGACGCTCACGCGAAGCTCCGCGAAACCT
>CBDURI010000406.1:0-2673 GCA_965369435.1 uncultured bacterium | reverse complement strand
AGCAGCCCGTGCGTTACGCCGGCACCCTTGGCGATGGCGACCATGCGGGTGCCGTGAAAGCCCCGGTCAGCAAACTCGTCCTCTGCCGCGTCTAGAATGGTTGCCCGTGTTTTTTCCGGGTCGGCATCTTTAGGGCGCGCCATCGCTACGGCTCATTGCCGGTGAAGTACGCGGTCGCCGCTTCGTACGCGCGCAAAGTCGTTGTAGAGGTCCGCCCCGAGGACGGCGAGGGCTGTGTTGGTGAGGTGGACCAGGACGAACAGGGAAAAGAGCAACCCCGAAACGGCCTGCACCCGGGCAAGTCTTACTTTATTCACAGGCCTGTTAGTAACAGATCTGTTAATAACTGTCCAGCAGAGCCCTTCGGAGCTGTAGCCCGGCTTGCGTGGTGGGTCCCTCGTGCTACTCCGGGCGCTCCCCAGCCCAGAAAACCTGGCGTTTCGGGGCCATGGTGCACCTGATGAGCAACTCTCCCCTCTCGATTGTAAAAGCGCGCTTCGGAGATGATCCGAAGAAGGCGAAAGAAAAACTGGTAGCCGCCGTGAAGAAGGTCGCCGGCAAGGACCTTTGGCTCGACCGCCTCAACGAGGAAAAGGGCCTTCAGCATGTGTCGAACCGCAAACTGCTCCATCTCGAGCAGGTGTTCGAAGCGATTGCCAAAGAGGTCGGTTCCCGGGACAAACTCATCGGCGAAATCGCGAAACTCGGGGGCCGCCCGAAGGACGAAGACTACAAGACCCGCTTGGCGGAGGAATCGACTCCGAGCTTGTGGGATCGGTACCAGGCGGTACAATCCAGCTCTTCCGGCAAGTCCGGCTCGAATTGAAGCCCCGCCTCGGCGTGACGCCGAGTCGGTCGCCCAGTGAAAGAGTTTGCCATGAGTAAGAGACTGTTCTGCGGGGGGCTCGCATGGGCCACGACGACTGAAGACCTTCAGGAGGCGTTCGCGGCGTTCGGCGAGGTTACCGATGCGAAGGTCGTGAGCGATCGTGAGACGGGCCGTTCCCGCGGCTTCGGGTTCGTGACCTTCACGACGGAAGAGGCCGCGGCGTCAGCGCGCGACCAGATGGACGGAGCCTCGCTCGGCGGCCGCACCATCCGTGTCGATCTTGCGCGCGAGCGTGAGGAGGGCGGCGGCGGTGGTGGCGGCGGCTACCGACGCTAGTCGTTCATCGTTGAAGTAACTCGAAGTACCGGGCGAGTATCGCGTCTCCCGCGAGAAGGTACTCCAACGCGCCGAGCGCGAGAAACGGCCCAAACGGCAGTTTGAGCACCCCGACGTGGCTAGCGTCGGGCTCCTCGGGGGCTTCGATCACCTCCCCGTCGATGACCCGCTCCTCGATGTCCGGGGTGAGCTTGCGACCGGTGGCCAATGCGAAACCCGCGAAGACGAGTCCCTGAATGGAGCCGGCGACGACGCTGAACAGTGCGCCGCGCCATCCGAGGAACGCGCCGATCATCAATAAGAGCTTCGAGTCACCTTCGCCCATCCCGCGGCGCCCAGCGATGTGTTCGTAGCCCCACACGAAAATCACTTGAACGATCAGGTAGGCGGCCCCCGCGCCGACGGCCGCCGAAAAGAGTCCTGGTTCGGTTCGAAAGGGTGCGCTCACGAGCCCGAGCGCCGCGCATGGCAGGCTGACCTCATCCGGGATTTCCATCCAGTCGAGATCGACGAAGGTGGCGATCAGCAGGCCACCGGCGAAGGTGAAGTACAGGAGGGTCTCGACGGACGCATGCAAGAGCAACGTTCCTGGCTCGGCGCGCACGATCCAGAGCTCGGCGATGGCCACGCACAGTACCGCGGCCAAGAGCTCCACCATCGGGTAGCGAGGCGAAATCGGAGTCCCACAGCAGGAGGCCTTCCCGCGCAAAAAGAGCCAACCCACGATCGGCACGTTGTTCCAGGCACGGATCGGGGTGTCGCACGCCGGGCAATGACTCGGCGGTGTGACGACAGACATCCCACGGGGCCAACGGTAGATAGCGACGTTGAAGAAACTTCCCCACGCGGCGCCCCAGGCGAAAGCCATTGCCCACACAATCCAGCGCCCCATATCCCCCGCAAGCATCTCCCAATGCTACCAGCGAACAGAGCAGTGTCCGCTTTTTTACGCCCTAGTTGCGGGAGGCCGTCGGGGATGCGATTCAGGGACTGACCATGACCGGCGACGAAACAAGATCCGCCCTACGCGACTGCAAGCGGCTGGTAGTCAAGATCGGCAGCAGAGCCCTCTGCGCCGAAGGGGGCCGTTTTGCCGAAGTGGCTGCACAGGTCGCCACCCAGGTCGAGGCCGGCCGCAAGGTGGTCATCGTTTCCTCCGGCGCAGTCGCCCTTGGCAGAGAGCGGCTCGGCCTCACCGACCGTCCGAAGAAGGTCTCCTTGCTGCAGGCCGCCGCGGCGACGGGCCAGTCCCTGCTCATGCGCGCCTACGAAGATGCATTCGAGCCGCTTGGCATTCACGTGGCGCAGGTCCTGTTGACACACGACGCGGTGACGGACCGAGACCGGTATCTTCATGCGCGGGAGGCGATCGACGAGCTACTCAGGCTTGGCGTCGTTCCCGTCATCAACGAGAACGACACGGTGTCGATCGATGAGCTTCGCTTCGGCGACAACGACCAACTCGCCGCGATGGTGTGCACACTCGTCGGAGCCGATCTGCTCGTGCT
>CBDURI010000405.1:0-2675 GCA_965369435.1 uncultured bacterium | reverse complement strand
ATGCGACGGCGAGTCTGCGGCAGGTAGCCGCCCCGATACGCATGAATCGCAGACGGGTCGATCTGGTCGCGCGCCAACCGGTCGCGCAGGTACTTGAGCATCACCTCGACGCCGTTGCGGGAGTTGCCAAAAACCAGAGTCGGAACTCCCGCGCGCACGAGATCCTGGGTGAGCCGCACCGCCGTCTTGATGTAGCTCTGCCGCATCCCGAGCTCCGCGTTGATGACGGGCGGGTTGTACACGACGACTTGCCGGGGCCCGGTGGGCGCGCCGCTCTCATCGATGAGCTCGACCGGCTCGCCGCAGATGCGCGACGCGTGCTCGCGCGGATTGCCAATGGTCGCAGACGCGAACAGGAACGTGGGCGACGACCCGTAGAAACGTGCAATGCGCAGCAAGCGACGCATGACGTTGGCAAGGTGTGACCCGAAGACGCCACGATACGTGTGCAGCTCGTCGACGACGATGAACTTGAGATTCGAAAAGAGCCGCGCCCACCCCGTGTGGTGCGGCATGATGCCCGCGTGCAGCATGTCCGGGTTGGTGAGCAGAACCCGAGCGCGCTGCCGCGCCGCCCGTCGCGCGTCGTTGGGCGTGTCCCCATCGTAGGTAACCGCCCCCGCGCTCAGATCGGCCTCGCGCATGAGCCCGCGCAGTGCTTCTTCTTGATCGCGCGACAGCGCCTTGGTCGGAAAGAGATAGAGCGCCGTCGCGCTCGGGTCGGAGGCGAGCGCCTGCAGGATTGGCAGGTTGTAGCAAAGGCTCTTTCCCGAGGCGGTCGGTGTCGCGACCACCACGTGCTTGCCGCTGGACGCGAGCTCGAACGCGCGCGCCTGATGACTGTAGAGCTCGCGGATACCGCGCTGGTGCAGCGCTCGCTCGACCCCAGGCGCCAAACCGGATGGCATTTCCCCGATGCTCGCCTCGTGCGGCTCAACCAGATGGCTCCAGGTCACGTTCCGCCAGGTGCCATTACTGCGCCATTGCTCGAGCACTTCGGCCGCGCCCCGGGCCCGCGCCCATGGCTTATCCACCCGCCGCAAGGGCCGCGTCGTGCCCGGTGTAACTCCCCCCACTGTGCCCATGCGCAGCACTGTACGGCTGTTTAGTCAGCGCGGTCAAGAATCTCCAAACCCCTTGGGCAGATCCTCTTTCCGGACATACTGTCCTGATGAAGATGGGCGGGGCGACTTCGTCGAGGCCCACACCCCATAGGAGAAAGAGAATGAGAATCGTTCCATCGCTACTGATTGCTCTGGCACTGATCTTCGGCGTTTCAGCCGGAGCCACGCTCACAGCAAGCGCCGACAGCCCCAAAGAAGTGAAGGGCGCAGCTAAGGAGAAGGGGGAGGAATCCAAAGAAAAGGCAGACGAGGCCGAAGAGAAGGCCGAAAAGAAGGCCGAAAAGAAGGCGCAGACTGCAGCCGAGGCTCAGAAAGCCAAAGCCGAACGTGCAATGGCAGCTCGCAAGGAACGCTTGCTCAAGCAAGAGGAGAAGCGCCACGCCGGTCGCGTGAAAGAGATCGAAGCGAGGCGCGCCCGGGTGACCGCCCTATACGAAAAGCAGATCAGAAATATCGATGGGGCCGCAAAGAGGGAACAGGCACGGTACGACAAGCGCGTCGAGCAGATCAACGCCAAGTAGCGCGTCGGACCCGCGATGGCGGAGCAGTTCAAGGTGAGAACGGTCTAGGTTTGACCGGGAAGCGGCGCGTTCGGGTCGTAGGGCATTTCCTCACCGGCCTCCATACGCTGCTGCATCTCGTACTTCGAGGGGCAGCGTGGAATCACCTGGTTGGCGAGGAACACACCGTCGTCGCCAAGCTCGCCCTGCACGGTCACCTGAATGCCCTGTCCGTCACGAAACGTGTCTGGCACGACACACTGCGGGAAGCGCACCGGCATCTCTTTGCCTTCCTTTTGGAGGACAAAACGCCATTCGCAGGGCTCCTCGCGGAACTGAATCGAACCCTGCCGGAGCTCCCCTTCGACGCGCAGGTGGCGGCCTTCAAAAGAGCCGGGATCGGTCATCACCTCGTGAACTAGCTTCGAGTACACGAACGGGTTGTCGGTGCCCGAAAGCAGCCAAGCCGCCGCCCCAACGAGCACAATAAACACAAAGCCGACTTTAACGGCACCCGGAATCCCCCCCTTGCGAGGGGGTTGGGCGGATGGAGTCTCGTCCTGCACGTCCGTCATGACCACAAGTATGGTGCTCGAAGTCGCAACCCGCCAGGGCGCACCCAAACGGGCACACCCCGACGCGAGCTACAGCTTACGGCTGCACCTGGAATGCGATGACCAGCGCGTAAATCGCGAGTGACTCGATGAGAGCCAGGCCGAGAATCAGCGGGACGAGGATTTTACCCGAAGCGTTCGGGTTACGAGCAATGCCCTCGAGGGCTGCGGCCGCTGCGCGACCCTGACCCATACCGCAGCCGAATGCTGCGATGCCGATGGCCAGACCTGCGGCAAGCGCACGGCCTGCAATCGCGGTGGCCTCAGCGTCTGTCATCGGCGCGTCCTGCGCGAAAGCGGTCGCGGTGAGAGCGAGTGGTGCAGCAAAGCTGACAAGTCGCAGAGCCAATTTCTTCATTTTCCGGAGCCTCCTCAAGCCTCTCTTCCGAGAGGGAAACTTAGTGTTCTTCTTCGTGTTGAATCGCAAGGGTGATGTA
>CBDURI010000404.1:0-2694 GCA_965369435.1 uncultured bacterium | reverse complement strand
GTGTCAGTGTCAGTGTCAGTGTCAGTGTCAGTGTCAGTGTCAGTGTCAGTGTCAGCGCCGGTGCCAGTGTCAGCGCCAGTGCCCGCGATCGTGTTCGAAGTGCCCGACATTACAACGGGTTAACGAGTCAGAAGCAGGGCGTACCACCCTCCTTGACAGGCTCTGGACCACGACGAATAGTAGCCCGTTCTCGTGGCCTGGGAGGGTCGCTTGCCTGTCGCTTGTCGAGCTGAATTCAATGTCTACCTTCGTCCTACAGATCCCAGACCTCGACGAGGTCGGAAGGGATTGGAACTTTGCTATCCGCACGGATTGGCTAGCGTCCGCGCTCGCCGATACTGAGCTGAAGGCGGGCACGAAGGACGGGCGGTTTAGCGTCCACGCACAGCAAACCGGGACGGATGTCCTGGTGCAGGGGCACGTCGAAGCCGAGGTTGCCGCGACTTGCGCACGCTGCCTGACAAACGTTGCGATCGACGTGGATCTCGCCCTGACCGCGCTTTACAGCCCCGAGCACATGCGCCCCCAAGACAGCGAAGAGATCGACGTTCGGTTGGACGAGGTCAACCGGGAGTACTACGGCGGCACCGAGGTCGTCTTGGACCCGATGGTGCGCGAGCTATTGTTGCTCGAAGTGCCCATGAAACCACTTTGCTCGGAAAGCTGCGCGGGAATCGCCGTTCCCGAGCATCTTCGGCCTCCCGAGGAGGTCTTTGGGGGGGTGGCGTCCGATTCGCGCTTTGCCCCTTTACTGAAACTCAAAGAAGCACTTACGAAGAACGAGGAGTGATCCCGTGGCAGTACCGAAACGCAAAACCAGCCCCATGAAGCGCGACCAGCGGCGCGCCCATCACGATAAAGTCACCGCCCCGAACGTGAGCGCATGCCCGAACTGCGGCGATGTGATGCTTCCGCACCGGGCCTGCCCAGCATGCGGCTTCTACAAGGGCCGTCAGGTGATCAAGGGTAAAGCCGAAGAGATCGAGTAGCTCGTGTTCGATCTGGCGGGGAAAATCGCCGTCGTGACCGGGGGGTCACGTGGCATCGGGCGTGCAACTAGCCTTGCGCTAGCTGAAGCCGGTGCGCACGTCCTGGTCAACTACCGCTCCAACGAGGAGGCCGCGAAGCAAACGCTGGCACTCATCGAGGCCGCCGGGGGGCAAGGCGAGCTCCTCGGCTTCGACGTGGCTGACCCCGAGTCCGTAGACCGCGCCATCAAGGAGGCGGTCGAGCGACACGGGGGCATCGACATTCTGGTGAACAATGCGGGAATCTCCGTCGATCGGCTGTTGTTGAGAGTATCGCCAAAGGACCTCGAGATGACCTGGGCCACCAACTTGAACGGACCGATCTACTGCGCCAAGGCGTGTATCCGGCCGATGATGAAGAAGCGTTGGGGGCGTATCATCAATCTTTCGAGCGTGGTGGGGGAGTCCGGCAACGCCGGCCAGTCCGTCTATTCTTCGTCGAAAGCGGCGCTTTTGGGCCTAACGCGCTCTCTGGCCCGCGAGTATGCGTCTCGGGGGATCACCGTGAACGCCGTCGCTCCAGGTTTCATCGAGACCGACATGACTGCAGATCTGCCGGAGGCAGGGAGGCAGGGTATCGTCGATCAGACGCCCCTCGGGCGAATTGGCCGCCCCGAAGAGGTCGCGGCTGCAGTAGTGTTTTTAGCGAGCGAAGAAGCGAGCTATATCACCGGACAGGTAGTCCGGGTCAATGGAGGCATGCACGTCTAGCGCGTGCATGACGGAGGGAACAGATGGACATCGCTGCGAAGGTTAAAGAAATCGTCTCGGATAAGCTCGACGTCGATGGGGCCGACATCGAGGAAGGGCAAGACTTCATCGAGGATCTCAAAGCCGACTCGCTTGCCGTCGTCGAGGTCGTCTTGGCGCTCGAAGAGCAGTTCGAGATCGAGATTCCCGACGAGGACACCGAGAAAATCAAAACCGTTCGCGACGCGATCGATTACATCAAGGCGCAGAAGGGCTGAGCCCCGGCTGCGCACTCCTGACCGGACAGGCTGATGCGGCGAGTAGTCATTACAGGCGTGGGCACGGTGAGCCCATGCGGTGCGGATGTCGCAACCACTTGGAAGAACGTTTCCGAGGGGCGGAGCGGCATTGCGCGCATCGAAGGTTTCGACGCCACCGAGTTCGCGTCGCAGATCGCGGGTGAGTGCTCGGACTTCGATCCCTTGCAGTACATGCCCAAGCGGCGTTTGCGAGAAGGGGCGCGCTTCATTCAGCTCGCCATCGCGGCCAGCGCGCAGGCGATCAAGAGCTCGGGCTTCGAGCCGACCGATGAAGAAAAGGAGCGGGTGGGCACGTTCATCGGTGTCGGCTTCTGCGGGCTCGAGGTGTTCGAGGACACCTGCAGGACCTTGTTCGACAAGGGGCCGCGGCGGGTCTCGCCGTACTTCATTCCATCGGTCATCTCCAACCTTGCGCCGGGCCAGGTCACGCTGGAGTGGGGCTTCAAGGGGCCGAGCTACACCCACACCAGCGCCTGCGCATCGGGTGCGCATGCGATCGGTGACGCGTTTCGGTGGATTCAACGTGGAGGTATCGACGCGGCCGTTGCCGGCGGCGCCGAGGCTGCGGTGACACCGGTCGGCGTGGCAGGGTTCACGTCGATGCGCGCGCTATCACGGCGCAACGACGAGCCGGAGCTCGCGAGCCGCCCCTTCGA
>CBDURI010000403.1:0-2725 GCA_965369435.1 uncultured bacterium | reverse complement strand
CCCGAATGACTTCCTCGCTCGCGGGCCTAGGCTCCGATGCTACCCACTGCGCGAGTTTCACTTGGTGCATCGCCATCACCATGCGCGCACTGCTTTCGGGATCGCCTTCGTAGAACACGCCTTTGCGGATGCCTGCCGCAAACGCGGTGCGAATCAGTTCGACGCCGCGACGCCACGACTCGGATTGCACGTCCGTGCCCTGCTCCGAGAGCGCCCAGGCCGTGCGGCCCTGCAGGTGCATGCACAGGTAGCTCGGTCGCTCGCAGAAGAAGCGCACGGTCTCCGCGATGCCACGCTCGATCAGCGCCAGCGGTCCAGCCTCCGTATCGATCACGTCAGCCATCTGCTCGAAGAGCTCGGCCGTGCGGCGTTCATGCACGGCGAGGAATAGGGCTTCTTTCCCGTCGAAGATGCCGTAGACGGAGCCTACCGAGAGCCCCGCGCGCTCGGCGATTTCTCTGACGCCTGCCGCCTCGAAACGAACCGAGGCGAAGACCTGCTCCGCTGCCTCGAGGATGCGTTCGCGATAGAGCCCCTCGCGGGCGGATCGGAGCTGGGCCTTGAGCCGTTCCCGGCTCGCTTCGCTGCCCATTTTCTCCGTGCGTTCAGTCATTCCCGATGCGCTCACGATACCTTACGAACTCCTGTTTATCAATTTGAACGACTGTTCACGGCGTGCTATCGAGCCGGCATGTCTCTCGAAAACATCGACATCCTCGAACCCGGCCAGTTCGCTACCGCCGTGCCTCACGAGAAGTTCACCGTGCTCCGCAAGCAGGCGCCTATCTTCTGGCAGAAAGATCCGAGCAGCGTGAAGGGCGGCTATTGGGCGCTTACGAAGCATGAGGACATCGTCGACGTTTCCAAGAACGCCAAGCTCTTCTCTTCCGAGGCAGGCGGCATCAACATCCCCGACGCGGACGAGGAGTACCTCTCCACTTCGCAGCTGATCATGATCAGCATGGACCCGCCCCAACATACGAAGTACCGCAAGTTGGTCGCGTCGGGCTTCACGCCCCGGATGATCCGCAAGATCGAGGCGTCGATCCGCAAAGCCGTCCAAGACATCCTCGACGAGATCGCGGGCGAGAGCGAGGTTGATTTCGTGCGGCGCGTCGCTGCGCAGCTCCCGTTGCGTATGATCGCCGACATGATCGGCTGGCCAGAAGAAGATCGGCAGATGATGTTCGAGTGGGCCGATCGCGTCACCCAAATCGACACGAACCCGGACGACGCGCAGGTCGCGGCGATGGAGTTCTGGAACTACTGCGCCGAGCTGATGGAGGCGATCGACGCCGGGGAACGCGAGCGCTCCGACTCCCTGCTCGAGACTCTGATGGCCGCCGAGGTCGATGGCGAGAAGCTGAACGAGATGGAGGTCGTCAACTTCATGCTGCTGCTGGCGATCGGCGGTAACGAGACCACCCGCAACTGCATCTCCGGCGGCTTCCTCGCCCTACACGATAACCCCGAGCAGCTCGAGGCGTGGCAAGAAGATATCGAGGGCCTGAGTGAGTCGGCAACCGAAGAGATGCTCCGCTGGACCTCGCCCATCATTTGCTTCCGCCGGACGGCCACGGCGGATACCGAGATCCGTGGGCAAGCGATCAAGGCAGGCGACAAGGTTGTCCTCTACTACGCGTCGGCCAATCGCGACGAGGACGTCTTCGACGACCCGCAGACTTTCGACATCCGCCGCGAGAGCAACAAGCACCTCAGCTTCGGCGCCGGCCACCATTTCTGTCTCGGCGCCACCCTTGCGCGCATGGAGATCCGGATCCTTTTCGAGGAGCTGCTAAAGCGTTACCCGGGCATGAAGCCGGTCGGCCCGGTCAAGCGAATGGCGAGCTGTTACGTGAACTCCACCGAGAGTTTCATGGTGACCCTGAACGCGTGATTTGGTTTGCGATGCCTCAATCAACGCATTCCTCAGCGCGATCACGAGCAACACAGCGGCGAGAGCTGCTCGCTGATCGTCCAGTAGTGCTAGCCTCGGCGCGATGCACCTAAGGGACAAGACAGTGCTGATCGCCGGTGCTTCGTCGGGCATCGGCAGGGCGCTCGCTCTGGAGTTGGCAAGGCGAAACAACCGGGTGGTCGTAACGGCACGCCGCAAGGAGCGGCTCGATGAGCTGGTAACCGAGATCGAGCAATCGGGTGGTCAGGCGTTGGCAGTGGCGGCGGATGCGCTCGTCGAGGCCGAAGCCGCCCGGGTCGTTCAACTTGCCGTCGAGCGTTTCGGTGAAATCGACGTCGCCGTTCTCAATGTTGGCGATGGGCCGGTGTTGAACATGGCCCACATCACCAGTCGGCAGGTCCTCGGCAACATGCGCCTGAACTACGACACCTTCGTCCATTTCCTCATCCCAGTGATGGAGCACATGAAGCCGCTCCGAAAAGGGATGATTGTTCACACCAATTCATTGGCGGGATTTCTGGGGCTCCCGATGCAGGGCCCCTACTCCGCAGCCAAAGCCGCCGCTCGGGTTCTCATGGATACCTGCCGTCTCGAGCTTCGAGACTACAATCTAAAGTTCGTCAGCATCCACCCGGGATTCATCAAGACCGAGACCCAGCTCGAGTACGATCAGCCCATGCCTCTCGCACTCTCGGAAGAGCACGCGGTGAGGCACATGATCCGAGCGATCGAGAGAGGCTCGACCGACTACATGTTCCCCTGGGTGTACAAGATGCTGATCAAGTTGGCGGGCGTCCTACCGAAGAG
>CBDURI010000402.1:0-2731 GCA_965369435.1 uncultured bacterium | reverse complement strand
CGATCCTACCGAGGTTACACGGCGCCATGTGTTTGCGCAGAAGGGGCTCTCCAAAAAGGAGGAGCAGGCCCGTATCGTCGTGCTCGCGGGTAACCTGGCTGGAGACAAGTACGCCATCGGCGCCGAGCTGACGTTGGGTCGCGGCGAGGGTGTCAATGTGACAATCGACGACACGCTCGCGTCGCGGATGCACGCGCGCATTATCCAGCATGAGAACGGGTCCTACGTGATCGAGGACCTCGAGAGTCGCAATGGCACACAGGTCAATGGCATGGCCGTTGCGCGCCAGGTGCTGACGTACGGCGATCGGATTCAGATCGGCAGTTGCTTACTCCTTTTTGCCCACCACGATCCGATGGAGGAGCAGGTCGCGCAGCGTCGCAAGCTCGAGGCCATCGGACGGCTCGGGACCGGCGTCGCCCATGACTTCAATAATCTTCTCGGCGCGGTCCGGGCCAGCATCGACTTCTTGAACGCGCTGCCGGGCGAGACCAAAGTCAGTGAGCGCGACGTGCGCGAGGCGTTCGACGACATTCGCACGGCAGCTGCCACGGCGACCGAGATGACCAGCCGTTTGCTGGGCTTCGCACGTGAAATCGAGCGAAGTCACACCGAGGTGGATCTGTCGGAGCTCTGCCGCCACGTGGTCCAGCTCGCGCGCCGCACCTTCCATCGCAGCGTCCGCATCGAAGCGGCCATCGAGCGTGGGCTCACGGTAACGGGCGACCGAGGGCAGCTCCATCAGTTGCTGATGAACCTTCTGATCAATGCGCGCGACGCGATGCCCAACGGGGGGAAGCTCAAGATCACGGCCAAGAAGGCCGACCAGCTCGACCTCGAGAAGGCGCCGCTCAACCCGTTGGTCGCCCACGCCCTGATCACGGTGGAGGACACTGGTATCGGCATGGACGACGCGACGCGGGAGCGCGCGTTCGATCCGTTCTTCACGACCAAGGGCGATCAAGTCGGCGCGGGCCTAGGTCTCGCCGCGGTGTACGAGATCGCAAAGTCTCACAACGGCCACATCACGCTACACAGCGTGCCGAATCGCGGAAGCGAGTTTCAGGTCGTGTTTCCGCTGACCAGCGAACGCCGCTTGGGGCCTACGGAACCGAGCTTACCGGCGATCAAGCTCCCGACGACGCAGCTCTTGATCATGCTGGTGGACGATGAGGACGTCGTCCGCCGAAGCGCCGGCCGGGTGGTTCGGCAAAGCGGGCATCGCGTGATCTTTGCTCGGAGCGGTGAGGAAGCCCTACGGATCTACGGTGAGACACAACCGAGGCCCGACCTGGTGCTGATGGACCTCAACATGCCGGGGATGACCGGAGACCAGGCCTTCAAAAAGCTGCGTGAGGTAGACCCGCAGGCACCCGTGGTTTTCGTGTCGGGGTATTGGGAGAGAGAGCTCGAGCGCGAGCTGCGCAGCCTCGGTGCGCTCGGCTTTGTCCAAAAGCCCTATGAAGCTGCTACGCTCCGGGACGCCATCGTTCAGGCGATGACGGCCCAGACTTCATGATCAAGTACATAGGCTCGAAACGGGTTTTGGTGCCGCACATCGTGCGGGCGATGTCGGCGTTTCCGGAATCGGGGCGGGTGCTCGACCTGTTTTCCGGGACGTCGCGGGTCGCGCGTGGCCTCAAAGAGACGGGCCGGCACGTGATCGCGAACGATCATCTGGCGTACGCCGCGACTCTGGCCCGCTGTTACGTGCAGGCGGATGCAGATCGGTGGCGCGACGACGCGACACGGATCATCGCGGAGCTGTCGACGGTCGCCCCGGCGCCCGGGTACTTCACTCGAGCGTTCTGTGAGGACGCGCGATACTTCCAGCCGAAGAACGGCGCGCGCGTTGACGCGATTCGCGAGGAGATCGTCCGCCGTGCCTTGCCGTCGGAGCTCGAGGCCATTGTGCTGGTGTCGTTGATGGAGGCGGCCGATCGAGTCGACTCCACGACCGGCGTCCAGATGGCGTACTTGAAACAGTGGGCCGCCCGCGCCTCCAACGACCTGCAACTCCGCGTGCCCGCGATTGTTCCCGGCCCCGGCGAGGCGCTCCATCTCGAGGCGGTCGAAGCGGCGTCATGCGCGGAGGCCGACGTGGCGTACATCGACCCGCCCTACAACCAGCACAGCTACATGGGCAACTACCACATCTGGGAGAGCCTCGTTCGCTGGGACAAGCCGGAAACCTACGGGATTGCCAACAAGCGTGTCCAGTGCAGGGAGTACAAGAGCGACTTCAACTCCAAGCGCCGCATTCGGCAGGGGTTGCGGGACCTATTCGAGGCGATCCGTTGCAAACACTTGCTGGTCTCGTTCAACAACGAGGGCCATGTCGACCGGGAAGAAATGACCGCGCTTTTGGCGGACAAGGGGCACGTGGGCGTCGTGGCTGTCGACTTCAAGCGTTACGTCGGTGCGCAGATCGGCATCCACAATCCCAGTGGAGAGAAGGTTGGCCGCGTGAGTCATCTGCGCAATAAAGAGTACTTCTTTGTCGTGAGCGAACGCCGCGACACGGTGCAAGCTGTCGTTCGGGCGATCGAATCGAGTGTCGGCGAGGCTGCGCTTGCATCGTCCGCCGCCAGGGGCAAAAGGAAGAACCATGAATCTAAACGATGTGCTGAATGACGAGGCCCAGCACGCTTCGATCATCGAAGACGTGTGCGGCTTGGTCGACGACGAAGTGGCAAAACAACGAGGTATCAGCGGAGTCGCCGTCAAGGCG
>CBDURI010000401.1:0-2751 GCA_965369435.1 uncultured bacterium | reverse complement strand
GGCCAGAACTCTCACCTCGACCGGAACCTGAGCGGCGGCTTCCACGTACGCGGGCGGCGGCGGCACGGTCGCGGCGGTCGGCGTCGCGCGGCGTCGCACGCTCACGAGGGTAATCACCGCCGCCAACCCGAGCAGCGCCAACACAGACGCGGCCGTCGACCAAGACACGGGTGCGGTGCCAGGTGGATCGGAACCCCTCTCCCGGATCGCAGGCCGCTTCCCGGACATCGCACGGGGCACCATACTCTTGACCACGTGCGGCAACGTGGGCCCTGCCGCCGCTCGCTGGTTGCGGCCCCGGGGCAACGGATACTGCTGATAGAACGGGACCGTGCCCTCCTCGGGCGGCTCGAGCGCGTCGCCGTCGAAGTCGGCAACGATGCATGTCACGTTGTCATGACCCCCGGCCGCGTTAGCAAGCTCGATCAGCCGATCGACGAGCTCCGGCAGGGGCCCAACGCAAGCCATCTCCTCTTGGATGGCGTCGTTGTGCACGAGACCGCACAGGCCGTCGGAACACAGGAGTATCCGGTCCCCCTGCCGTAACTCGACAAAAGTCAGATCGACCGCGACCTCCTGGGTCGTACCCAAGGCCTGCAGGATGATGTTGGAGTGTTCGAACGCCTCCGCTTCGTCCTCGGTGAGCTGTCCCGCTTCGATCAGCTGATTGACCAGCGACTGGTCCTTGGTGATCAAGCTCAGCCGGCCGTTGCGCATGATGTAGCAACGGCTGTCACCGACCTGGCCGACGAAGAGCACCTTGTCGATGAGGCCCGCAACGGTCGCGGTCGTTCCCATGCCGCGGCGAGTTCGATCGCGCTTGGCGGAGAGAAAGATCCGCGCGCCGGCTTCTTCGATCGAGTCCACCAAGCGCCGAGCAAAGCTGTCGCGATCGTCGGACGCGCCCTCACCGCGCATCATCTCGAACAGCGTGTCGACGGCCATGTGACTCGCGACCTCGCCGGCCGCCGCACCGCCCATGCCATCGCACACGGCCAACCCGAGACCACGATCCGACACCACGCCCGACACCAGTTTCTCGCCAGGAAGAGGCCCTGAAGCGTCGCCGAGGTCGGCCACCATGAAGTCGTCTTCGTTGTGCTCCCGGATGAGCCCAACGTCGGTCTTACCGTAGAGCGTGAAGTGCAGGCCCTCAGGAGTCGGCCCCGCGGCTGCCTTCGGCGAACGGCTCCAGCTCTCTTGCCCGGGGGCCGGCGCCATGGTCTCGCCGCCCGCGTCGGGGCCCGACGGATCATCGCCGCCGCGGTGTGCATCGCCACTCATTCAGTCCCCGCCTGCATCCACTGACCCCGCCAAGATACTATCAAGACACTATAACGATACAGCCTACAGTCACGCTGTCGAAATCTCCACCTGTCAGGGGGCCGAAACCCGTGCGATTCGGGCCTATTCAGAGCATGAAGTTGAAGCCGACCCGTAGAACCAGCATGGCGTCCAGGGCGCCATCGACCGCGCGCGGGGCGTTGTCGGCCCAGGTGACGAAGGACTGGGTTCGCAGAAGGTTCCCGGTGACGAGGAACGAGAACACGGTATCTGAGCTGAGCTCGACCTCCGCGCCGACGCCAATCTCGGCGGTCCCCCCGATCGTCTCGACTCGAAAACTGGGGCCCAGCACGAGAAAGCCACCGCGGAGACGCAATAGCGGATGCGTCGCGTGGTCTGGCAGGAAGGAGTACTGGAGCAGCCCCGTGAACATCTGGGGAACCGTGGTTTCATAGACACCATTCGCCGTGAGGAGCCAGAACTCGTACCCGAACCCGAGGCCAATGCCGTTCGCCCATCGGTATGAGAAGTTGACCCCGACCGCCCACCCGATGTCTGCGATACACTGATAGCCTGCGGGGCAAAGCCGATTGGTGGAGAGGGGCACGACCAAGCCTGTCTCGACGCCGACAGCAAACAGGCCTTCCCTGGCCGGGGGCCCGCCTGGCAGCTCCCCTGAATCGGCCCGGCCTGACTGCGGGGCGGCGAGGCACAGGGCCCAGAGACAAACGGCGGCGGCGCGGGTTGGCACGGTCGTAGCATAGAGGGTCAGATCCGGTGTCTACAAGATTGACAGCGTCCAACCCTCTTTTATAGTACCGCCGATTCGACCCGCTTAGGGGCTTTCTGATGGAGATCTTCCTAAACAAGCGCGCGATGCAGCGACTCCAGCTCTCGGTCGCCGACGCCGTCGAGGACGGCGAGATCGACGCATTGCGTGAAGACTTGGTGAGCGTCTTTTCCGACGACGACATCGAGGAAATGGAGCGCCGCATCGATAGCGGCGATTTTTACGACTTCATCTCGGAAATCCTCGACGAATGGTCCGGCGAGGAGCTCGACGAGCTGATGGAGCTCCTCGAAACCCAACTCACCGACGCCAACGTGGATCTGAAGTACACGGCCTTGGAAAAGAAAGATTCCGCCGACAGCAACGATGACGAGGAAGACAACGAAGACGAGGAAGAGCTAGTCGTCGAGGACGACGACGACGACGACTAGCCGAGCACCCTCGGCCAGATTGACAGCCCGCCCCCGTCACGCTACCAGCATCGCCGCTCTCCCAAGAGCACTTCCCAGGCCACCGTAGCTCAGTTGGTAGAGCAACGGTTTCGTAAACCGTAGGTCATCAGTTCGACTCTGATCGGTGGCTCCGCTGGCAAGGCGAGCGGAAGTGCGACGCGCAGGAGGAACCTGCCAGCCCGGCCGCGAGAACAACCTACGTATCAAAGTTGGTGAGGCCGTGCG
>CBDURI010000400.1:0-2760 GCA_965369435.1 uncultured bacterium | reverse complement strand
GTTGGACCCTCGAAGACAACCGGCTGATCAACGCTGGAATTCGGAGCATGGGCGCGGTGATCTACAAGCGCTATCGGGTGTTCGAGAAGCCGATCGGGGCCTAGCGGCGGATTTCGAGGCGCTCGCCGTCGGTGGAGATGATGACTCCGCCATGAACGTCGGTGCGATGAACCTCCGCGCCAGCGTCGAGCAGGCGCGCGACCACCGCGGGACTCGGGTGACCGTAGCGATTGCTGGCGCCGCTGCTGATCACGGCTAGGGAAGGGCGGACCGCGGCCACAAAGGAAGCCAAGGTGGAGGTTCTCGAGCCGTGATGGGCGACCTTGAGCACATCGGAGGGCTGGATGCGCCCGGCAGCGACGAGTCGACGTTCCGCGTCGCCCTCGAGATCGCCGGTGAGCATGAAAGAGCGACGACCGAAGACGAGCCTTAGCGCGATCGAGTTGTCATTGAGGCCAAGGGCCGGGTCATACCGAGGACAAGGCCATAGGACCTCGATCCGGGCGCCTCCGAAGGGCGGGCTCCTACCACACAGCTCGGGCGCGAATCGAACTCGGGTTCCGCGCGCCATTGCAGACGCGAGCAGACTGGCCATCTTCCCGTCGCGCTCCTCGGTAACGAGCTGCCCGTTCAGCCAGATCTCTCGAATGGCGACCTCGTCGACGAGGTCGAGAAGGCCGCCGTAGTGGTCGGGGTGCCCGTGCGTGATGACCAACAAGTCGATCTCGGAGCGGCGCCGTGCGGCCAGGAGCTCGCGAAGCTCCCGGACTGCGGGATGGCGACCGCCTTGGCCTGTGTCGATCACCGCGAATTGTCCATCCGGGAAATCGATCAGCGTTGCGTCGCCTTGCCCGACGTCGACGAACGACACGCGCAGGATGTCCTGGGGTTGCTCGCGTAGGACCAGTGCGCGATCGGCGCCGAGCCACAAGAGGGTCGCCACGGCGAGGGCCGCCAGGCGCTGACGCCACCGCCTAGCGATCAAGAGGAGCAGGCAGCCCGCGAGCACGACGAGGCCTTGAGCCACGTCGAGGGGCGGGAGGCGCCGGGTAACGGCGAGTGGGGCGAATGCGTCGCAGACCGAGAGCAGGATGTGGACAGCGATGGTCAGCGCGGTTCCGATGGGCTCGACGGCTGCGGGTATCGAGGCCGTGAGGGCGAAGAGATGAGCCATGGGGATGACGACCAAGCTGCCGAGCGGAAGCACGAGTATGTTGGTCAGCCATCCCACTACGGGAACGCCGCCGAACCACCACCACACCATCGGCGTGGTTGCGATGAGAGTGCGCGCGCTGATGGTCGCCGACCCTCGAAGGCGTCGCCAGCGCTGGGACCTCGAGGTCGGAGGCGCGCTCAGGATGGCGGACGTGGCCACGATCGAGAGTAGGAACGCGGGTCGAAGGGCCATCGCCGGGTCGGGGGCGGAGAGGATCAATGCTGCGGCGGCGGTCACGCTGCTCGCCGATGGACGCCGGCCGATGACGACGAGCCCCCAGGCGAGCGCCGCCGTGATCGCGGCGCGCCACGCGCTCGGCGACCCGCCCGCGAACAGCGCGTGCAGTAGTGTGAGCGGAATACCGACGGCCGCGGCCAACCTCCGGGGGTCAAAACCGAGCGCGCAGCCCCGAAGCAACCAGTGCAGCGACCGAACCAGTGTTCCGCTGACCAAGGCGACGTGAAGCCCGGAGACGGCGAACAAGTGTGCAAGGCCAACGGCGGCAATGGTCTGCCGCTGGGTGTAGCCAAGTGCCCCGCCATCGCCCAGCACCAGGGCCCGTGCCACGCCTGCCACTTCCTGTGGAAGCTCCGCGTTCATGTGTGTGCGCACGCGACCACGAGCCAGGTCGATTGCCGTACTCCAGCGAGACACTTCGACAACCTCGAAGGGCGCCCGTTCGCTCCAACGTGCCCAGCACCCGCCACCTCTAGGCAGAGAGAGGTCTGGATGCGGTGAGGGGTTGTGAAGCTCCGTGCGCGGGCGGAGCTCCGCCTGGAACGCGATGATGCTGCCCGGTGGCGGCGTACCGAACCCCTCGACCCTCGCGGTGATTGGGAGGCCGGCGCTCAGGGCTCGCCCCGACCCTGACATGCGCCCTTCGAGGACCTGCAACCGAAGACGTGCGTCCCCGACTCCATGGCGAACCGACTCGACGCGGGCGGTCAACCGCGCTTCGCCACGAACCGAGCACGGCGTCGGCGCTGCGTGAGCCACACCGAGGCCGCAGCAGAATGCGAGACACGAAAGCGGCGCGGCCCACAGACGCGACCCGAGCTCGTGTCCGTGCAGCGCGACGGCAAGCGCCCCAACCAGCGCCACACCGGCGAGGATCGGTCCTGCGTTCGGCTGCCATTGCGCGCCGACGAACAGTCCGCCCAACCACGCTGCTGCGATCCACGGAAGCACCCACCCCGGTCGAGCAAAGGGCGTGCCTGCTCAAAACAGCGCGAAGACGGGGCCAACGGCGGGTCCGCATTGCCGGCCGTCAACGGGAGGGTGGCGGCCCGCCACGAGCTTGGCTAAAGCCCATTCGGCGACTAGGCGCGTGCCAGGAAAGGCTCCGATGACGACGAAGTGGGTATACACGCTCGATGAGCTCGATGAAGCGGAGGCCTCCGTCGGAGGCGACTGGGATCGCGTGCGCGGTCTATTGGGCGGCAAGGGGGCGAACATCGGCGAGATGAACCGACTCGGCGTTCCGGTTCCCGCGTGGTTCACGATCACGACCGAGGCTTGCAACAGTTATCTCGCCGGCGACGGGG
>CBDURI010000399.1:0-2761 GCA_965369435.1 uncultured bacterium | reverse complement strand
GCAGCGTGGTCCCGATGGGGAAACCCTTCGAGCTCCTGGGCCACGTACACGGGAACGTGAACGGTCGCTCCGGCGTCGAGGAGACGGCCCACCACAGCGCTGCCGAGCGCTCCGGTTCCCCCGGTGACCACGGCTTCCCGACCAGAAAAATCCAACATACCCGAGAGCCTAGTCTAGGACGCGTCACTCGCGCCACCTCAGCCTTTCGGCCTGTTCTGCTCACAAGATGAGCTGCAGTCCGTCCTCGGCCATCGGCAATTCGACTTCGTCGGCCCGCGCCAATACCTCTTCACTCATATGCGTGAGAAGGATCCGTTTGCAGGTGAGGCGCGCGCGATTCTGCATGATGTTGCGGTAGGAGTTGTGGAGTGCGACCTCCTTGTCGAACACGTAGGACTCGCAAAGGAAGAGGTCGGCCTGGTCGGAAGCTTCGATCAGGGTGTCCGTCCACTGGGTGTCGCCTGAATACACGAACACCTTCTCCTCGACTGCGACCCGCAAACTGTACGATGGTGCACCGCTGAAATGAGCCGCAGGAAAGGCGGTGACCTCGATCTCGTCGATTGCGGTGGGCGTTCGAGGCTTGAGCTCGATGAAACGGAGCTCGAAATTGGGATCGACCTTGGACGACCCCGGGAAAAGGATCTCCATGGCCTCCAACAGGCGCTTTTCCAGACCCGGAGGCCCGGCCAGGGTGAGTGGGGCGGTGCGCTTGGACACCATCTGAGCGTCGAGCAAGAAAAACGGGAGGCCACCGAAGTGATCCCCGTGCAAATGGGTGATCAGGACCTTACTCACGTCACGCGGCTCGATCTGCTGTTGGCGCAGCGCGATCAGTGACGAGGCTCCGCAATCGACGAGGAATAGGTCGTTCGGCGCACGGATCGCAATGCAGGTCTGAAACCTTCCGCCACTCCCGAAGGCATCGCCACTTCCCACGATACGTACTTGGACCTGTCCCATGCGCGACTCCCGCCCGAGGCTACCACAAGGAATGGTATCAAAGCCCCCACAACGGACTCCGGACGGTGTATGCTCCGGGCCCCGTCAAACCGGTGGTGCGCTCGCCGGAGAGCGCTGTACTCGAGGAGTGACCCATGGCTGAGCTTCAACTCGCACTAGACGACGCCTACCGCTGGGAGCGGTCGACGCCCAACCAACTTTGGTTGACCCAGCCGATCGGCAACGGTGAGGTCGAAACGTACACCTGGGCCGAAGCGATGGATGAGGCGAGACGCATGGCCGCGCACCTCAAGTCGCTCGACCTCGAACCAGGCAGCCACATCGGTCTCATCTCGAAGAACTGTGCGCACTTCATTCTCACGGACCTTGCGATTTGGATGGCTGGGCACGTGTGCGTTGCTCTCTATCCGACTCTCAACGCGGACACGATCGCCTACATCTTGGAACACAGCGAGTCGAAGCTCCTGTTCGTGGGGAAGCTCGACGGCTGGGACGGGATTCAGAAAGGGATCCCGGCGGACATGCCTTGCATCGCCCTACCGCTCGCGCCTCCGACTGACTACGATTCATGGAATGCAATCACGGCTCGCACAGAGCCGATCCAAGGCAATCCTGCCCGCGGCGCCGAAGAGCCAGCTATTATCGTGTACACGTCGGGCAGCACGGGCCGGCCGAAGGGCGTGATGCACAACTTCGGTGCGATTGCCAGGTCTGCAACCGGGGCCGAGAAGGTCTTCGGCACGACGACCCAGGACCGGATGCTGTCTTATCTGCCGCTCGCTCACGTCTTCGAGCGATTCATCGTCGAGATCGGGGCCATACGCTCCGGGATGCAGGTCTTTTTTGCGGAATCTCTCGATACGTTCGTAGCCGACCTCAATCGCGCGCAGCCAACCGTTTTCGTTTCGGTGCCCCGGCTCTGGTTGAAGTTCCAGCTCGGTGTGTTCCACAAGCTTCCCCCAGAGAAGCTCAAGCGGCTTCTTCGTATCCCGCTTCTCAACCGAGTGATCAAAAAGAAGATATTGACCGGCCTGGGGCTTCAAAACGTGCGGCTCGCTGCCAGCGGCTCGGCGCCGATCCCGCCCGATCTCATTCAGTGGTACCGAGATCTGGGCCTCGAGCTCCTAGAGGGTTACGGCATGAGCGAGGACTTCGCGTACTCGCACGCGAGTCACCCTGGTGGCGGACGCGTCGGCTACGTAGGGAGCCCGATGCCCGGAGTGGAGGTGAAGATCAGCGACGAAGGCGAGATCCTGATCAAATCACCCGGCAACATGATGTGCTACTACAAGCAACCCGAATTGACAGCGGAGTGCTACACCGAAGACGGCTACTTCCGCACGGGCGACCGCGGCGAGCGCGACGAAGAGGGCCGGCTCAAGATCACGGGCCGCGTGAAAGAGCTCTTCAAGACGAGCAAGGGCAAGTACGTCGCCCCGGTGCCCATCGAGAACCTCATCAACAACCACGTCCATATCGAGATGTGCTGCGTGACTGGCTCGGGACAGCCACAGCCGTTCGCTCTGGTCCTCCTCGCCGAGGAGCTCCGGCCGAGGCTGAGTGACAGCAGCGTGCGCGCGAAGGTCGAGAGTGAGCTCGAGGCTCTGCTGAGCGCGGTGAACGAGCAAGTCGAGGGGTTCGAACGCCTTCAGTTCCTGACGGTCGTCAAAGACCCGTGGCTGATCGAAAACGGCTTCCTCACCCCGACCATGAAAATGAAGCGGACTACGCTCGAGGATACGTACGGACCCCGGACCGAAGAGTGGTACGCCGCCAAACAACGGGTGGTCTGGGAGGC
>CBDURI010000398.1:0-2778 GCA_965369435.1 uncultured bacterium | reverse complement strand
TTAAAACAGCACGGCGCCCCGCAAAGCGAGGCGCCGTGGTTAGAAGGTTCGTAAGCCGAGTTTTGTAGCCCGCGCTCGTCGCCGAGGTGCGGGTCGTGATCATTCTTCTGGGACCGATGTCGCCATCGGCCTCGAGCGACGCTACCCGGAGACTCGGGCGGGACCACCCTCAACGCCTCCCTATTTCGTCTTGCTTCAGATGGGGTTTGCCGTGCGACCAACGTTACCGCCAGCCCGGTGAGCTCTTACCTCACCCTTTCACCCTTGCCCCACGGCCTTTCGACGGCGAGGCGGTTTACTTTCTGTGGCACTTTCCTCGGGGTCGCCCCCACCAGGCGTTACCTGGCATCCTGCCCTATGAAGCTCGGACTTTCCTCCCGTGTGCGGATGCACACCAGCGATCACGTGAACCGGTCTAACCGGCTGAGGGTAAGGCCGGTCGGCCGCTATTGCAACTACACCGGGGAGCTGCCCGCGGATGCAGGCGAGGACTCCGGCAGCGGGAATCGCACTACGTCGACGAGGATGTAGAGCAGTCCCAGCAACACCACGACTGTCTCCCAGATGTACTGCTCGTCGTACCAGCCGATGAAAAACTGCAAAATCAAGCCGCCAATCCCCATGAGGATCAGCGCGACTGTATAGCGCAGCCGCTCGATGGCGAGCGGAGCCATCAGCACGACGAAGCTGTAGTAGTAGCAAGTCAACTCGAAGAAACCGACGATCAGTATCGTACTCCCCGCCAGGACAGCCCAGGGAGCGAGCCGCCGGCCTGCGAGCGCAAGCAGGACGAACATCCCGAGAAGGATCAAACCGTGGAGCCAGCGCCTGTCGTGTTTGGTTTCCTTACGCGCCTGCTTCCACTTCGCCCAAGGGTCGTCGAGGCTCGAGTCCTTGGTGAAACGACCCACCTGGCTCGGCTTGTACGACAGCACCGTCGGGAGCCCCATGTGGTTGGTGAGGGGCGTCTCGGCATGCTTGAACGTGTTCGTGAGAAACTGCGAGTGGGCTTGCATGCCGTTGACCGCGATGCTCGCCGAGCAGAGCACCAACAGGCCCAAGATGCCGCCTGCGATGAATCGCTTGTCGCTCGAATCGAGCCATGGGCGATCGATCTTCTTTCGATGGATGAAACGATCCACCACGGCGGCGATGGGCCCGCCCGCGAGCGCGGCCGGGAACAAGCGCAGCAGCGCGCTCCACGAAAGCACGAACCCCGACAACAAAGGGAAGCCGCGTTTCAGCAGACAGACGGCTGCAACCGCCATGAAGAACCAGGGCACGCGCGCAAAGCTGCCCCCTGTCCAAAAGTAGGCCCAAGGATACCCGGTCCCCCACACGAGTACGGCGAGCGCGCATGAACGCAGGCCGAACGCCCAGAGGATCAGCAGAAACGCGCCGCCGTAGAGCGCGAGGTCGATCATCGTGTATCGGAGAACCCGCTGCCGAAAAGTCTTCAAGTCATCGGGCGCCACCCGGGTCGACGAGACCTTGGGCAACTGATCGCGCCAGCCGATGTTCGTCAAGAAGGCGGCCACCATGTTGGAGATCGGGCTCGCGTTGTACCCGTGGTCCATCAACATGTCTTTCCACCAACTAGACCCCATGACGGCTCGGAACGATCGGGTATCTTCGCGAAACGCCTCCCAGCGCTCGGGGGAGAAATGGGCCGCGCAGCTCTTTTGGAAGCGAAGCACCTCGTCCTTGCTCACGAAGTGCAGGCGATTGTCACCGAGGTCGCGGATTTTACGCTTCTTGAGGTCCGCTTCGCCGCGCTCCTCGTAGTCCATTGCGATCACGCATTCGTAGATTCGCTCGTACTCGTTTTCCTCGAAATATTTGGAGCCGACGTAGTAGTGAAATGTGTCCCAGTAGTGGACGATCCGAGAGCTGTGAAACACGCCGAAGTTCACCCATGCCGTGGCGCACGCCAGGATCAGCCACAAGAGCGCGCCGCGTTCCCACCACCGCTGCGCTGATTGCTCTTGCTTGGCGAGCCAAATGCCCCGCGCGGCCCAAGCGATGACCAGCGCGCCCAGCACGTAGACACCCCAGCTCGCGAACCACGGCGCTAGCCTCGCCCCGTACAGCCGATAACTCGCGGTCCCGAGCATCGCAACGGAAAGCGCCGCCGCACCGTAGAGCGCCTTCTTGCTTTCCTCGACCCGAAAGAGTGCGACGAAAAACAAGAGCCCCATCAAGGCGATGGCGAGACGGTATCGATGGTCCCGCTTTTCGAGGATCTTCTTCCACCACCAACTTGCCGTGTTCTGCACCTTGACGGGCGGCGGCCATGCGGAGGGTGCCTCGCAGAACACCTGAAGCTCGCTCAGGCTGTAGAAGCCGTCTCCGCCCTCCGCGCGCACCCGGACGTATCGCCCGGAGCCCTGCAGGCCACGAGTCCCACGTCGGCGCATGCCCTGCCCGGACGCCGGATCGCCCACCCACAGGGGGCTGAAGCTCCGGCGATCGTCGGAGAGCTCGACGATGTAGTCGTCGTTGTTGTCGCCCTGCAGGTCGACCGCGGTCACGCGTGTGGTCGCGCCGAGGTCATAGATGACGTGGCTCTTCGTGTCGGCGAACGCGGAGGTGAGCTCGCTGTCCCACGGGTCGCCTTCGCCGGCCATGATGCCATCGGTCAGGCGCTTCCCGTGGGTGACGCCCGGCCGGGCAGTGGGTGACTTGCCAGCGAGCAGATTGCCGGGCGGGCATGCCTGATCTTGTGCGGCCACCGACGTGGCCCCGATGGGTCCCAGGAAGGACCCAATCAGGCAAAGC
>CBDURI010000397.1:0-2790 GCA_965369435.1 uncultured bacterium | reverse complement strand
GGCGGCCGTGAACGGCGAGTGTGGGGTGGCGTGGCGACCGGGTTTGCCGCCGCCGCGGCGATCTTCCTGGTCGTGATGGCCTGGCCTGAACCTCATCTCGACCCGGGGCCCATCGTGCGAGGGTCCGAGGTGGTCGAGGCGGATTTCGGTTCCAACACGGGAACGATCTTCGAGGTCGAAGGCGCAGCCGGCCAGTCGTTGGCTGTGATTTGGATCGATGACGAAGAGGTAGGACTTCCATGAGCCGCATTCGACACTTGCTGGTGCTCGCCGTCTCGTTCGGCGCTCTGATGGGTTTTGGAGGGTTTGTGACTTCTAGCGCTTCCGCCCAGGGCAGCTCTTTGGCGAGGTCGGATCGCGCCTCTACGATTTCGAGCGTGCCCGCGGAGGTGGTGGTCGTCCTGGCCAAAGAAGAGCCCGGCAAGATCGATCCGCAACTCAAGGGTATGACCGCCCTGCGAAGGCCTCCGTTCAATTCGTTCCGCTCGATGAAGGTCTTGTCCCGGCCGAAGCTGAAGCTGGTTCCCGGTAAGGACGCATTGGTTTCACTGCCGAATGGCCGCAAGATGAAGCTGACTCTGCTCCGGGTGATGCCCGACGGACGCTACAAAGTGAAAGTGGCGATCAATCGACCGGACAAGTCCGACTATCTGCCGCTGCTGCAGGTCGTCGCCTCTGCCGGCGATCCGTTTTTCGTCGCGGGGCAGACGTATCAGGGCGGCACGCTCGTCGTGGGTGTCATCGTCGACCCCAAGAAGACCGCTCAATAGAGGTGCGCGCTGACGACCCAGACGTGATCGAGATCGAGGGTCCTCCCGCGCTCGAGCAGCCCGCCGACGTGGTCATCGAGGCGCTTTCGCCTGTCGTCACGTCGGAGCGGCTCAAACGCATCGACCAGGTGGTCCGAACTCGAACCGACGAGTTGGTCTTGGTGCTCGATGGCATCACCGACCCCCACAACGCGAGCGCGGTGCTGCGAAGCGCGGACGCGTTCGGCGTCCAGACGGTGCACGTCATCGTTGGGCAACACGGGTTTCGCGCGTCACGAGGGGTGTCGAAGGGCACGCATCGATGGCTGAACGTCGTGCGCTATCAAAGCGCCGAGGCCTGCGCGCGGCGCCTCAGGCAGGACGGCTACGCGATTTACGTCGCGGCCATGGGTGCCGACACAACTCCCGAACTTCTGCGCGACACGCCTCGCTTGGCGGTGGTGTTTGGAAACGAGCACCGCGGGGTCTCGCCAGAGATGCGGACCCTAGCCGACGGGACATTTGCGATTCCAATGCGCGGCTTCGTCGAGAGCCTCAACATCTCGGTGGCGGCCGCCATCACGATGCAAACGCTCGCGCGGGACGGAAGGCCGGGTCTCGGGCCTGAACGTCACCAGGAGCTCAAGGCGAGATTCCTAATGAATTCAGTGAAGAGGGCCGACCAAGTGATCGAGAAATTCCTCGGGAATGATTAGGCAGCCCCAACTGTCGTGAATTAGGGGGAAAGGCGCCAAGCAGGGGATGCTATAGGCGCCGGCGAACGAGATGGCAGGGAAACAAACCCAGAAAGCAAAGCGCAAGCCGACCAAGCGTAAACCGACCAAGCGCAAGGCCGCCAAGAGCAAGAAACGCAAAAAGCGCAAACCCAGCGCTGGCTCGGTGCTGCCGAAGTTGGTCGGGTTGGCGCTGGTGACGGGCGCGCTCCTCGTGCTGGGGGCGTACGCGTATTTCAGCCGCGACCTGCCATCCGTCAGCGCGTTGCGCGACTACAAGCCCCCCCAGACTACGCGCGTCTATGACCGCCACAAGAAGGTCATTGGCGAGATCTTCGCCGAGCGCAGGACCGTGATTCCGATGTCGAAGGTCCCCCGGCACATGGTTCTCTCGGTCCTCGCCGCCGAGGACGCGGATTTCTACGAGCATGAGGGGCTCGACTACACCGGCATCCTGCGCGCAGTGGGCCGGGACATCGTCGCAGGACGGGCCGCGCAGGGCGGCAGCACCATCACCCAACAGGTGGTCAAGCTGATGCTCTTGACGCCGGAACGCACGATCTCGCGAAAGCTGCGCGAGCTCATCTTGGCCCGACGGCTAGAGAACGAGCTCTCCAAGGACGAAATCCTACACCTCTACCTCAACCACGTGAACTTCGGCCGTGGGCGCTACGGGATCCAGGAAGCGGCGAGATACTACTTCGCAAAGAACGCGAGCGAGCTCACGTTGGCGGAGTCAGCGATGTTGGCGGGCGTTCCGCAAGCGCCGACGCACCTCTCGCCACGGCGCAACCCGGAGGCTGCCAAGCGGCGCCAAAACTACGTGCTGTCGCAACTGCTAGCCAAGCGGGAGGTGTACTGGCCGGACTTGACCGAAGAGACGATCGTTGCGGCTCGCGAGGAGAAAGTCGAGCTCGCCCCGGTGCCGGAGGGTTCGGGTAGCGCGCCCGAGGTGCTGTCGATCGCGAAGCGAGCGCTGCGTACCGCCGCCGGCGACGAGGCGATGGGGGAAGGCGGCTACGAGGTGTACACCACGATCGATCTCTCGCTGCAACGCCAAGCGCGGCAAGCGCTTCAACGTGGGCTGCGCGCCGTGGACGACCGGCAGGGGTACCAAGGGCCGTTTCGTCGCACCAAGCGAAGAGGCGGACCCAAACCCACCAAGCCAGTCGACTCACTGCGAATGGGCCGAACGTACATCGCACGGGTAACCGGCACTAGCGATGAGAACGAAAGCGTCCGACTCGATGTCGCCGGTCATGCCGCCGTCCTTCGGATGCGCGACGCTGCCCGGTACAATCCGGACA
>CBDURI010000396.1:0-2795 GCA_965369435.1 uncultured bacterium | reverse complement strand
GCGAGGCGGGTGAGAATCCCAAAGGGAAAGATCTGGCCACCATGGGTGTGTCCCGAAATTTGAAGGTCGACGCCGTGGGCGCGCGCTTCATCGAATTGCACCGGTTGGTGTGCGAGGAGGACGACGGGCTTGCTCGAATCTCGCCCCTTCATGGCGCGTTCCATATCTGCGCCGTGGCCGTTGCCGAACCGGTGGGCCGTCCAATCGTCGACGCCAGCGACGTGGATCACTTCTCCGTTCTTGGTCAGCTCCACGTGTTCGTAGCGAAGGGCCCGAATGCCGATCCCCAGCAAAAACGCGAGCCACGAGTCCGCTCCCGAGTAGTACTCGTGATTACCGGTGACGAAGTACGTGCCGAGACTTGCCTGAATCTCCCCGAGTGGCGCTACGGCATGCCCGAGGTCTTCGACCGAACCGTCGATGAGGTCGCCCGTGATCGCTACGATGTCGGGCTCGAGCGCGTTGACCTTGCGGACGATGTCTTCGACGAAATCGCGTCCTATCGTGAGGCCCACGTGCATGTCGGTGATCTGCACTAGGCGCAGCCCGCTCAGGGATTCTGGCAGCTTCTTGAGGCGCACACTCAGGCGCTTCACCTCCACGGGGCGAATCGCCGACCACACGCCCCAGCTCGAGAGGGCGAGTCCGAATACCCCGGCGCCGCCAGCAAGGACCTGCGCGAGAAACTCGCGGCGCCCGCCATTGACCGAAGCGAAGCCCGCGTACTTGACCCAGCTCCAGCGTGCGAACTCGCCGCCCCAAAGCAGGACGAGCAACACGAACATCGAGCCCATCCAGACGTATCCAATCCATGATACGGGGATCGCGAGGTTTCTAGGCAGTATCCGCCAAGCCATCATCGATGCGGGGATCGACAGCGCCAGCACGACGAGCGCGACGGTCGCGACCTGACGCCAAGGGGATGGCCACATCGGGTCCCGAATCAGGCGAGCCCACAGGTAGTAGTGGGTGCCGATCGTCAGGCCGGAGATGATGCCGAGGAAAATGAAGATGCGACCAAGCGACATGGAGGGCTGGCTATGATCGATAGAGACGACCTTCGAAGGCGTCAAGTCGCTGCTTGGCCGGGCGTCGACGGATCGGGCGAGTCGTAGCGATTCTTGCTCTGCGCTAGATGGTCGAGGAGACGCTGACGGACTTCCGGGTGGGTCAGCGCGACGATGCGCGCGGCAAGGAACGCCGCGTTCTTCGCTCCGTCGATGCCGACCGTGGCGACGGGGATTCCAGGGGGCATTTGGACGGTGGCGAGCAGAGCGTCGACACCCTGAAGCGCGCCGGACGCGATAGGCACGCCGATGACGGGGCGAATCGTGTGGGCCGCGACGACGCCAGCGAGGTGGGCCGCCATCCCCGCGCACGCGATGAAGACCTCGACTCCCTGTTTCTCAGCAGCAGCGATGTATTCCGCCGTTTCATGCGGCGTGCGATGCGCGGATAGAACCCGAACGTCACTAGGAATGTCCAGCCCATCGAGGACGTCGCGGCCCTTGAGGACGACAGGAAGGTCGCTCGGGCTGCCGGTTAGAATCGCCACGATGGGGGTGTCGTTCTTGCTTAGTTTACTGCTCGTCACGTTGCCTCCCGAGAGCAACCGCTTCTAGCGCAAAGCGGCCCGAGCGTCACCCGCTCGTGTGAAAGCCTAGAAATTCAACCGCCGTCCTTTACCGAGACCCACCGCCAGCCTATACACCGGCCCACGTATGACGAGAGAGCCGGGCAACCTCAGTCGCAGCGTCGCATGGGCCACTTTGCTGGTCGTCACGCTGCTCCAAATTCATTCACCGAAGGCGGCGGCCGAAGAGCCTCCCGCCGAGGAGGTGCCCGCTGCGTCGTCGGAGGCGGCAACCGCCGAAGCCACAGGTGCCGAGACGGTCGCGGCCATCGTCACCGCGCCCGGCGGTGTTCCCGCTGAGCCCACCGACGCCGACAGGGTCGTCGATGCCGTGAAGGCGAGCATGGCGAGGGTCGAAGAGCAGGAAGCAGCCGGCATCGGCGCGACCTACATCATCGAATTCGGCGACACGTTCGACTGGGTGCGGATGGTCTCGGGCGAATGGCTCAAGGGCGAGATGAAGCGCATGCGCGACGACAATCTCGAGTTCGACAGCGACAAGCTCGACATGCAGAACATCGACTTCGCCGATGTCAGCCACGTCCACTCGCCTGTGGTCAACACCTACGTCTTCGACGACCGCATTTCCGTCACGGGCCTAGCGGTCATCACGCCCGACAAAGTCATCGTCGAGACCGACGAAGGCACCAAGACGTTTCCTCGCAGCGAGCTCGAGTCGATTGTCGCCGGCGGCGAGCGTGAAAAGGCTTGGTGGTCGATGAAGCTGGGGTTCGGCCTGACGCTCAACAAGGGCAACACGGACCAGCTTACCTATGACATCAAGTTCAACGTGCGCAGAGAAGACCGAATGACGCTTCTCGATCTCAACTACAACACGACCTTCGGTCGGACGGGAGGCGTTCAGAACGTCAACCGCCATCTCGGTGAAGAGGATTTCAAGGTCTTCCTGTCGAGCCGATGGTTCGTCGTGCCGTTGTTTGGTCAGCTTTTCAACGACCGCTTCCAGAATATCCAGTTTCGAGCCACGCCGGCCGCGGGGGCCGGCGTCACCATCATCGACGTGCCGAACGTGACGTGGGACTTCCAGACCGGTGTGGGCTACCAGTACTTGAAGTACAAGGACGCCACGCTGCTCACGAACACGAGCAACCCGCAGAACGATGCGTTCATCCCACTGTTCACCTACGCCGATTTCGACATC
>CBDURI010000395.1:0-2796 GCA_965369435.1 uncultured bacterium | reverse complement strand
CGAGGTGTTGCGCGCCGCCGATCCGCCATTCGTCCTCGAGCTCGTCGCTGGTGAATAGGGGCCACGGCGTTTTGGGCGCGGGGGCATCGCCGCTGAAATCCACCTCGTAGAGCTGCCCGCCGAAGGACGCGAACCACCATGTCGAGCCGTCGCGAACACCTTTCTCGGTCACTGGGTCGGCCACGACCTCGAAGAACGAAGCACTTCGCGCGATCCGATCGAGCTCGCCATTCTCTTTCAAGTGCACCGTGATGGCGGTGCCGTCGCCGCACAGCATGCCGAACCGGGTCGGTCCCGCAGGGAACACCGCGGCACACCCCGCCGTTTGGACTTCTGCGACCATGCGCCTGGCCGCGACGTCGATGACGGAAACGGATGCGCCTGGCGACTGGTTGAGCACGACGACGAATCGCTCGCCATCGAGCATCCCCACCAACGCGATGCCGGTGCCCGTGTCGGCAGCTTTCGGCGGGATCTCAACCTCGCCCCTCACGTCGAGGGTGCGGGAGTCGTAGATCACCAAGTAGTCGTGTCGCACGCCCCGATGGCCGCGCGAGTACGTGGTGTCGATGTTGTAGATTTCGTTCCGCGTGCGCGACCACAGGGGGGGCTTCGGCGTGATCTGTGGGCCGCTGTCGATCGCCCCCAACATCTGTCCGCTGTCTCCGTCGAGCAGGATCGAATGACGGAGCAAACGGTCGGGGACCCACACCCAGTGATCGCTCGCGGCGTCTGGCAGCCGCGCCACCTGGCCGACTTGTTCGGGTGCAACGTCGGCCTCAGCGGGCGGCGCGAGGGCAAGGAGACACGCGGCGAGGCTGAGAGCCCCGAGCAGCTTTGCCCGGTGGGTCATGAGAGCGTGGTACTCGATCTGCAGCCCGCCTGGCAACACCCTCAATGCCAGGGGTGCGATCGTGGCTATGAGCGCCCCATTCCTCTATTTCCTGTACGCTCTCGGGCTCGATAGCGATGGAACCCTCGCCCTCCGATTTCTTCGAAGCACTCGAGCAAAGCGCTCGCGACGCGCCCGAGACCGCAACCCAGCCCGATACGGTGTTCAAGTTCGTGCTTGCGGGACCCAACGGTGGCGCGTGGCTGGTCGATCTCACGAAGGGCAAGCGTTCCCGATTCGTCGTCAGGTTGCCGGACGCTGCATCCGATGGTGATCCGGAGCCGGCCGCCACTATTCATCTCGATGCGGCCGACTGGGTCGCGATGACGACGGGCAAGATGAACCCCATGCGAGCGTTCATGTCCGGCAAGATCAAAGTCGATGGCGACATCAAGCTGGCCGTCAACCTTCCCACCGTCGTCAATATGGTCGAGGGCTACGGAATCGGCATGCAAGGGCCCATTTCCATCCTTCGAACCAGTATCGAGAACAGCGTCGCGAGTCTGCGGCGCCCGCTTCCGTCGATCTCACCGATGCCCCCGCGAAGAACGGGTGCGGTTCCCTGGATGAGGGCCGGCCGGAGGCTTCTTCGTAACCCGACTGCGTTCTTCGCGGAGTGTCGGGCCGAGATGGGAGACACGTTCGTAGTCGATGCGTTCGGGTACCGACTGTTCTGCGTATTCTCGGCCGCTGGGGTGCAGTCTCTATGGGCACTGCCTGAGGAAGCCGCGAGCAAGGCACTCGCGGATCTCGCCTTGCTCAGTCACAAGGTGCCCATCGAGCTCTTCGAAGGGCGCCGTACGTTCCCTCACGACCTGTTCGCCAAAGACGACGTGCAGGCGTACCTCGGCAATCTGCAAAGCGCGGTCGATGTAGAGCTCGCGGACCTCGGTGACTCCGGCGTCATCGAAGCCTTTGCATTCACGAAGCGTCTCGCCCATCGAATGGGAATGGCGTCATGGGGTGGCAAAGAAGCCGCGTCACCGAAATACTTGCCCCGACTTGCTACGCTCTTCGATCGTCTGGACATGTCGGAGTCGTTCGTGCACCCGCACAAGGCCCTGCTCACCATCGCCACCCGCAAGGCACGAGAACGCGCGGCAATGCACGAGATCGAGGAGATTTTTGCGGAGATCCTTCGAGGCCGTTCGGCCGGTGCTGCGCCGCGAACCGAGGAGGACCTTTTCGACCGTATTTGCGAATCGTGGGGTCACGTGCCGAGCCCGGAGCGCGAAATCGGCATCGCTCGAGACGTCATCGTGATCCACATGGGGTCTCAAGCGAATCTGTTCGCAGCGATGGCGTGGACCCTCATCTTTCTCCTCGCACAACCCGATGTCATGGAAGCAGTACGAGCCGGTGACGACACCATACTCAATCCCTTTAGCCATGAAGCCATCCGGATGACGCAGCGGTCAATCGTGCTGCGACGCGTGGTTACGCCGATCGACTTCGAACATGGCAACGAGATCCATCACTTGCCTCCTGGAACCATCGTCACGACGATGGTATCCGTGACCAATACGACGGCGGCGCCTTGGCTCGCAAAGTTCGATATTTCGAACTATCGAGGTTCCGTGTTTCCGCGAAGCAGGGAGCTTGCAGCGCCCGAGCTCGTCACCACGTATGGGCACGGAAAACACACCTGCCCGGCACATCGCTTTTCAACATCGGCGATCACCCAGGCCATCAGCGAGCTCGTGCGCCACTTCGACCTGGAGCCGCGCTACAAAGACCCAAATCCTCGGCCCCGCCAGCTCGGTGGTGTCGCCCGCGCCGATCGCCTCTGCAAGATCGCGTACAGCCGACGCTAAAGGGCCGGCCCATTCTTTTTTAATCCGGCGTCCTTGCGGAACTCTAGGCATTGCGGGCTGCCCTTTTCGAACTCTCGGCAGGTCGTTCCC
>CBDURI010000394.1:0-2810 GCA_965369435.1 uncultured bacterium | reverse complement strand
GCGTTCTCGGTCCACTGACCGCCGAGGACGATGTTGAAGTGCGGAACCTTCCGGCCGCCGACTTGTCGGCTGACGCCCGTGAATCCGATGTCGGCGGCGTGGTGCTGGCCGCAGGAGTTGAAGCAGCCGCTGGCCTTCATGCGAAGGGCGCGGACCGCCGGGTCAAGCTCGTCCTCGACCACCGAGAGCCGCTTGCGCAGCTCGCCCGTCAGCCCGCGTGATGCGGAGATACCGAGCTTGCAGGTGTCGGTTCCGGGGCATGAGGTCATGTCGGTGATCGTGCCTGCGCCGGCGGCCGCCATGTTGAGCCCCCCGAGGCGGTCGTAGAACGCCTCCGCGTCCGCACCGCTGAGCCAACGGAAGGTCAGGTTCTGTTCGACCGTGCAGCGAATCGAATCGCCGGTGAGATCGTGCGCGAGCTGCGCGAGTGCCCGGCCCTGCGTCGAGGTGAAGTCACCGAGGGGCATCTTGACGATCGCGGAGTAGTAGCCGTCCTGCGCTTGGGGTTTGAGGTTGTGCTCGGCCCAGGCCCGGAAACCGGGTGACGCGTCGCTCGGAATTGCACCGGCCTCGCGCACCGGCTTTTCGTCGGTGACGTGCAAGTCGTCCAAGAAATTCGTCCAACGCTCGTCGGGACGAAGCGTCTCTTGCTCTGCGGCCACGAGCCTCTTGAACTCGTCAATGCCCACCTTTTTCACGAGGAACTTGATGCGTGCGCGTGCACGGCTCTGCTTTTCGCCGAGGCGGGCAAACACGCGCGCCACGGCCTGAGTGAGCGGGAAGAGCTCTTCCTCCGGGCAGAACTCGGCAAGCACTTTGGCTTGCACCGGCACCGCGCCGAGCCCTCCGCCGACCACGACGCGGAATCCGCGCTTGCCATCTCTGACGTGCGCGACCGCGCCGAGGTCGTGGAAGGTGACGAGACCACAAGGATTGTCTTCGCAGCCCGAGAAAGCGATCTTGAACTTGCGGCCAAAGTCTTGAACGTCGGGGTGACCCAACAGGTATTGTGTGATCGCGTTGGCGTACGGGGTGACGTCGAACGCTTGCGTGGTGCAAACGCCGGCGTACTCGCAGGCCGTCACGTTGCGAACGCTGTTGCCGCAGGCTTCGCGGGTGGTGATCCCGACCGCTGCGAGCCGGCGCATCATGTCGGGCGCCTCTTCGATGTGAATGTAGTGAAGCTGAATGTCCTGCCGCGTCGTGATGTGCAGGATGGAATCGGAGTTCTCTTCGGCGAGCTCGCTCAAGACCCGGAGCTGTTCGACCGTCAGCTTCCCAAACGGAATCTTGATGCGCATCATGCCGGGCGCGTCCCAGACCGTGTCCGGCCCCTTGGTGAGATCACCGCACGGGAACGTCAAGGTCTGCTGACCGGTCCCGTCGTCGCGAAGGCCGTTGTCGTAGCGCTGCCCGTACACACCTCGGCGAAGGCGAGCCTCGGCGAAGATCTTGTCCTCGAGCTTGCCTTGCATCTTGAGCTCGATCTGACCCTCGAAGAGGTCCACCTCGCTCGCGAGTTGGTCCGGGACCCGGTCACCAAGCTGTTCTTTCCACGAAGTCATGATGCTCCTGTACCCCGACCACCCAAACTGCGGCCGCGGGGGGAGCTTTGACTATTCCCCAGTTTTCCGCCGGGTCAAGTCAACAATCGGATATTTGTGGCCTCAGAGCTGATTTTGCTGGAAAAATGAGAAGAATATACACGACTAGAAAAGTAAAGATTCGCTTCGTACAGCACATGCTTGCTGAGCGAGGCCATGCCGCTATAGTGCCGCCGCCCGACCCCCAAGTAAGGTGTCGGGACCATTCGGGGATCGTCTAATGGCAGGACTCCAGTTTCTGGTACTGGCTATCTAGGTTCGAATCCTAGTCCCCGAGCCAGTTCCCTGTTAGGGAACGCAGCCAACCAACAACATAGCTTTCGGCCCCATCGTCTAGTGGTTAGGACATCGGCCTCTCACGCCGGTAACGTGGATTCGACTTCCACTGGGGTCACCACGCCTGTCAGCTCTTGGCTGTCGAGGCTTCCAGCAGCTCGAGCGCCATTCGAATGACAGCGGTGTCCGAGCGTGCGGGAAGACCGCGCCGGAGCCTTGCGAGCCTCAGGACGTCGTCGCTCCGAAACCGGAAGCTTTTCAGCACCGAGGGAGAACGGCCTTTTCGACCTACGTGGGTCACCCACTGTAAGTATTGCTCCGGTGGCACGCCGCGAAAGCTCGGCGCGGGTTTGCCGTGGCGGATGGCGTGCATGACTTCTACGACATCCGCAGGAAGTTCCTTCGGCAACCGCAGCAGGCTCGGCTTCTTCACGAGCACGGCCGGAAGAAGCTCCATGATTCGGGGTTCGACCGTGCCTGCCCACAGCGCATCGCCCAGCGGTACCGGCCGCCGGCGGGGCACGATTCCTTCGATGTTGGTTTCGAGCAGTCCTTCTTCGACGAACCGACCCATTGCATTTCGGAAGCGCGGGTCTCGATGCTTGCGGCGCAGTGCTCGATGTCGCTTCCGCGCTCGTGTTTGCAAATCGTCTTGTGCGTGCGTCATACGAATTGCTCCAGATCGACGCGGTACTTCTGCGCAAGCTCGAAGAACCGCTCACTCGCGCCCTTCGCGAGATACTCAGTGACCAAAGCCCGGTTCTTCTCCGGCGCTTTCAGTGCTTTGGAAATCAGAACTGCGTCGGCGTCGGCGACAAGGGCCTCGACAAATGTCCCGTGGTAAATTGGGCTGTATGTGGTTTCCGTCGGCATCCACACCTCGTGCCCGTGGGGGTCTAGAACCTTGCCGTGCTCGCCGAGCAAACGTTC
>CBDURI010000393.1:0-2822 GCA_965369435.1 uncultured bacterium | reverse complement strand
CCGTGCCGCTGCTGTCGCTATCGCAGCCGGCGGAGACGAAAACGAGGGAAGATACAACGAGCCAGTAAGATAAGATTTTCATCCGCCGACGCTAGCCGGGTCGGCTGCGCGTGTCCAGGACCACCCCGCCAAGCCTCCCCGCCGGCATTCCCTTGAAGTTCCACCCTGATGAGCCCAAGACACCCACATGAGAATCGCGGTCGTAACGGGAGCGGGCAAAGGCCTCGGTCGAGAAATCGCTCAGGGTCTGGCGGACAAAGGGTTCGCCGTCTTGGTGACGGACATCGATGAGGATTCAGCCCGCGCTACGGCGAATGCCATTGGCGGGGGCGCCTGGTCGATGCGCCAGGATGTCAGAGATGCGACCTCACATCACGATGTTGCGCGCGCGGCACACCAACGAGGATTACTCGAGCTCTGGGTCAACAATGCGGGCGTCCTTCATACCGGCAATGCATGGGACCATGGTGACGAGGCCATTCAGCAGTTGGTCGACGTCAATGTGCTGGGCATGATCTGGGGCGCGCGCGCCGCGATCGAGGCCATGCGTGCCAACGGTGGTCATCTGATCAACATCGCCTCGTTGTCGTCGATCACTCCCGTGCCCGGCTTGGCCGTGTACGGAGCGACCAAGCAGGCGGTCTTGGGCTTCACGATTTCTTTGGCAGGTGACCTCGAGCGGGCCGCGCTACCGATCCAAGTGAGCGCCGTCTGTCCGGACGGCATCGATACGGACATGGTTCGCCAAGAGAGGGGGTCGAAAGAGGCCGGCATACTTTTTTCGGCGCCAAAACTGCTGACCGTCGAAGAAGTGGCAGGCGTCGTACTCGACCTCGTCGACAAGCCCAAGCTCGCCGTGAGCGTCCCGCGTTCCCGCGCTGCCCTTGCGCACATCATGCGCCCGTTCCCGGCTTTCTCTCTTCAGGCCCTGAAGCCGTTCCTTTGGTTTGGTGAGCGACAGCGCCGCAAGACGACCGGAGAGACCTAAGCGTCGTCGTCTTCGCCCGGCGCCACGGTTTGCGCCGTGGAGTCCGTCTTCGAGCGCTGCATTTCGGCGCCAGCGTCACCCGTGTCGCCCGCCTCCTCGCGATAGATGTGCACGTCCCGCTGCGGGAATGGGATCGAAATGCCCTCTTCGTCGAAGCGGCGCTTCACCTCACGTGTAACGTCCCAGTAGACATCCCAGTACTCATCGGTCTTGCTCCAAGGACGTACGATGAAATTGACGGAGGAGTCTCCGAGCTCGTGCAAGCGGATGACGGGCTCTGGGTCTTTCAACACTTTTTCGTGGCTACTCAGGATTTCGGCGAGAACCTTCTCCGCCTTGGGGATGTCGTCGGAGTATCCAATCCCAAACGTCATGTCGACGCGCCGCGTGTCTTGGTGCGTGACGTTGCGAATGACGCCACCCCAGATTTGCTTGTTCGGCACGACCAGCATCTGGTTATCGAAGGTGAGCACCATGGTCGACACCAAGTTCATCTGGTCGACCTTGCCCATGACACCGCCTGCTTCGACGACATCACCGACGTCGAACGGTCGATAAATCAGGATCATCATTCCTGACGCGAAGTTCGACAACGTGTCCTGCAACGCAAATCCAATCACCAAGCCTGCAATACCTAGGCCGGCAAGCAGTGGGGCCACCTCGATCCCGAGTTGAGCGATCGCGATGAGCAAGCCAAACAGCATGATGAGCCGGCCCGTCATCTTGATGAAAAAGTCTTGAGCGAGGCTGGAGACGTGCAGCTTCGATCGAGCGAGACCCCTGCGCACTGCTCCGCGCCCAAGCCGAGCAATGAACCAGAACGCGACCAAGATCAGAAGGAAGGTGATAACTTGGAAGAACAGCGCCGCACCGTTGCTTCGAAGCCAATCGGTCGCGTCGGCGACCCATTGCTCCAGCAGGCCCGCAGCCACGTCCTTGTTGAGGATGTCCTGCGAAAGCTTGCCTGTGGCGATGATGATGCCTTGTCTCAGCTCGGCCGTCTCGAGGCCATACTCATCCATCAGGCGCACGTTCGACCGTTGGCTCTTGGCAAGCGCGTCTCGCTTGCCTTTGAGAGCGGCTAACTCTTTTTGAGCCTCGACATCTTGATCCGAACCCGGCCGAGCCACGATCTCGTCGATCTCCTCCTTGCTGTTCTGCAGCAAGCCCGCAACGAAGTCCGCGCGGATGCCGAGTCGCTTGATGATGAACGCCGTGTCGGCTTCGACGTCGAGACCGAGTTGCTTGCGCTCGTCGATATTGACATCGAGATACTCGATCAAGCGGCTCGATCGGGGAATCGCGCTCGCGAGCGCCTTTCGGGCTTCCGCGACTTCTTCGTCACTTCCGCTTGCGGTGACGTCGATCAGCTGAAGGGTCTCCGCGGCGAGCGCCTGCAACTTCTCGCGCATCGATCGCGCATCTTTCTCCAAGAGGTCCGCTGCAAGGGCGCGCCCGTCTGCGACCGTGGCACCGGCGTCCTCACCTTTCAGCACGAGAGTCACGAGCTTCGACACGTCTCTTCGATAGCGAGCACGGCGGTCCGAGAGCTCTTTGTCCATCATCGCGGCGGTGGCGCTGTCGTCATGCTTAGCGATTCTTTTTTTCAGCTCTTCGAGATCGGCGCCACGTGCGCGGAGGTCTGCACTCAGCTCCTGGACTTTCTGTTCGGTGGTCGCTTCCTCCGCGTCGCCGTCTTGCTGTCCAAATGCTGCCAGCGAAAACAGTGAAGTCAGTGTGAGAACCAAGGCGAAGGTCGCGGTAGGCCGAAGCCGCCCGCTTTGCGTAGCGCTGTGCATGTTCAATCCCGGTGAAAGTGGTAGCCCGGCCGAGG
>CBDURI010000392.1:0-2865 GCA_965369435.1 uncultured bacterium | reverse complement strand
GCGAATGAGGCAACCACAGGTAATCATGGGAAACCGGATCCTGAGTTACCGCAAACAAAAGACAGCGAAAAGCATGTTGGGGAAAACGCTTTGCCAACTGGCAAAATCGAACGAGAGACTACGCAGGGAAGGGCGGACGTGGAAGAGACGCCCACCGCCGAGACCTTGGGCAGCTTGGCCCGCAAGGTCCTTTCGAGCTCGAGGCACGCACAATCGCGTGAGCTGGCGCGCGCCTCCAACAGCCTCTTTGAATTCGCCATGCTCAGCTATCGGAGCTCATTGATGTTTGATCTCGGGAGGCAAAATCACTGGCAAAAACCTGCCCTGAAACGGGGCTCTTTTCACACGACCCTCGCCGATGTGATCCGACGGAACACGGCCATCGACACGGAAATCAGCGACGACGTGTGCGACGTCAACTGAGCCGCACCTCGAATGGTCTCGGCCTCGATCCCTTGAAACCCCGTGACCCGATAAGGCTGGTCTTATAGACCTCTGGGATATGTCTCCGAAGACGCTCGCCTTCGCCCTCGCGATATCGCTTGGCATGTCGACCGCTTGTACGCGCGCACCCGAACCGGACACCGCCAAGGCACCGGCTTCCCCTCCGAACGTGCTTCTCATCACGGTCGACACACTGAGGGCCGACCGCCTCGGTTGCTACGGATACGAGCACGCACAAACGCCTCACACCGACCGCTTCGCGGACGAAGGAGTCCGGATCGAACACGCAATCGCCCCGACTCCGATCACGCTTCCGTCGCACACGTCGATCTTGACGGGCCTCGAGCCGCCCGCACACAGCGTTCGGGGAAACGGGGCGTTCCGGGTTCCGGATAGCGTCCAGACACTCGCGGAGAGTCTCAAAGCCGAGGGCTACCAGACGCAAGCGTTCGTGTCCGCAGACGTTCTGCACCGCCGCTTCAACCTGAACCAAGGCTTCGACGGCTATGACGATGACCTTCGGAGCGAGGCTAAGGGCTCAGACACGCGGATGTGGCAGCGTTCTGGGGAACGAACGATGGACCGGGTGCTCCATTGGCTCGACGTACGCACGGAGTCTGCTTCCCCTTCTCCGTTCTTTCTGTGGGTGCATCTCTTCGACCCGCATGCGCCATATGAACCGCCCGAGGCCGACGCCAAGCTTTCGGCAACGCCCTACGACGGAGAGATCGCGAGCGTCGATCGACAAATAGGCAGACTCGTCAAAGCGTTGGAGCCCAATGGGGTTCTCGACGACACGATCCTCGTCTTCACATCGGACCACGGAGAGAGCCTCGGCGAGCATCGAGAAGCCTCGCACGCGATGTTCATTTACGAATCCACCCAACGCGTGCCGTTGATCTTCCGCTACCCCCGCAAGCTCCCCGCCGGCAGGGTCTACGACGGTCCAGCGCGAAGCGTGGACATCATGCCGACGATTCTGAGTCTTGCCGGAAAGAAGTCGGGTGAGACGCAAGGCGCCGATCTGAGCGAGGCCTTTGCAAGCGGCGCCCCTTCCACATCGCTGGTTCAATACTCGGAATCATTTCATCCGGAGCTCATGTTCGGTATGGCGCACCTGGAAGGGGTGCGCCAAGACGCATGGACCTACATCCGTGCGCCGCGCCCCGAGCTCTATGACCGGAGAACGGACCCCGGTGAGCTGCGCAATCTCTTGGAGGGCGGCGGCTCTAGCGCGGCCGTAGCCCGGGCGCTCGAGCTCGAAGCGGCACTGACCCGGGTCATCGAAGATAGCAAACGCTTTGCCTCGGTCGCAGAGGCGAACCCTCTCGACCCGCAGACCGTCGCGATGCTCCAGGCGCTTGGCTACATGGGTGACTCTGGCGCCCCCGAAGACCTCGGGGGCATCGACCCCAAAGACGGTATCCAGATCATCGCCGAGATCGGTAGAGAGATTCCCCTTGCCGACGCCGGCGACTGCGCGACCAGAGCGCGCGCCGTGCTGAAGCGCTTGCCGGGCTACGTTCACGCTTGGAACACACTCGGCCAATGTGCACTGCGGACGGGTGATCTCAAGGCCGCTCAGGAGGCATTCCTCAAGTCTCTCGCCCACGAGCCAAAGCAGCCCGAAATCTACCTTCAACTCGGCCGAATGGACTTCTCACAAGGTCGGAACGAGAGCGCTCGGCGTCACTATGCACAGGCCCTCGAACTACTGCCGGACTTGGTCGATGCGATCCTGTTCATGGGGGACGTCGACTCCCGCGAGGACCAGTGGGACGGGGCGATCCGCTGGTACAAGAGAGCGATCGACGTGGAGCCCAAGCGCGCGGATGCCTATCTGCGGCTCGGAGAGCTCTACTTCCGCAAGGGCGAGCTTGCCGAAGCCCGAAGTCGGTATGAAAAAATCCTCTTAGTCGCGCCTGGGAACTACACCTATATCGCGTCACTGAGGGCGGGGGTTTGCGCACTTGGACTTGGAGATCCGCACGGCGCCGAGCAACATCTGCGTCGCGCGAGCGAGTCGGACCCAACGCAGTGGCGACCGCTCTATCGCCTCGCCTGCGCGGAGTCACGGCAAGGCGACGTCGAGGCAGCGCTCCGCGCCCTGGAAGCCGCCGCTGCCAAGGGCTTTGCCGATGTGTCGACGCTGCAACGCGATGCGTGCTTGCGCCCGCTGGCGGCGGAACCCAGATTTCAAATCTTGGTTCGTACGTTGGGCGGTGGCGCGCAGCGCTAGCGCACTCAGAAAGGATCCTCGACGGAATAGCCGGACGGAGTGGAGGCGGTGGGAATCGAACATCTGGCTGTTCACCTGATTCCGACGATTCTCTAGCGGTTCCGTGCGGTGAAGTGTGGGCCCGGGCGATCGTGATGACCGCGCGTCCCATCGCACTCTAAAGGCGTGCGAGATCGCGGCCG
>CBDURI010000391.1:0-2869 GCA_965369435.1 uncultured bacterium | reverse complement strand
GAGCTGACGCTAACGGTCCTCGATACCGAAGGTGCTCGCCACATGGCGTCGCAGATCGGCGTACACGGTTGCGGCAAGAAGGCCGTTTACGCGTACTACCCAAACTCCGACACCTGGCTTCTCGATGGCGCTGTCTCCGCTGTACCAGATGGCTATCGAGCGCCGGCTCACGTGACGAAGGGGAAGGGCGAGAAGAGGGCCGAGAAGCACTCCGGCAGGCAGGCGACCAAGGCAGAGAAGCATGGCGGCATGGGGCCTGCCGAAACGACGCCGGTTGAGCCCGCGCCGGTCGAGCCAACGCCAGTCGAAGTAGCGACACCCGAGACACCGGTTCCGGATCCTTCCTAGTCTCGACGCGGGTGGGCGTGGATGGGGTTTTCTCTTTTTAGTCTTGGAAATGGCCTCGCGATCACGGGACTCGTGTTGGCGGCGCTGGGCTATGCGCAAGGCGGGGCCGGAGGCTGGATTGTCGCGCTGGTCGCTGTGGGAGAGCTGACTATTCTCAGCAGCGTCCTGTTCTTGGGGGACGACGGATACCAGCGCTTGGAGGCGCGCACGTCGACATTGTTGCGACGTGAACCTGCAACGAGCGTGAAGTCGGTGACGCCTCGACGTCACGGCGTCGGGATGGCGCTGCTCATCGCACACTTGGGCGCGTACTTCGTCGTGTGGACCGCCTGCGTCCTCGGATACACGAGGGCCACGAACGAAGACCCCTTCCCTAGCGTGTTCGGCTTGGCCTTCGAGCAACAAGGATCAGCGCTGGTTTGGGGCGTGATCGCTGCCGAGCTGCTCTTTGCGATGGCGATCTACGTTCTAGGTCCCGCATGGTGGGGCCACTTCAAACAGCTCTTTCGGTATCAGCCCGCCGCAGCACCCCAGGTGCCCGAGGCGCCCAGGCCGTCGCCGACCCTTCGTTATCGCGTTGGGCTCGGCGTATTCATCGTCGGGAACGTCCTTGCGACGGTGGGCCTCCTCCTTCCCATCTTTGGTTTGGCGACAGGGCGCATGGTCGGCGTGATCGCGCTGATCATGGGGGTCGGCGAAGTCATCAGTCTCAGCAGCATTTTTCTGCTCGGCAAGGAGGGCTTCAAGGAGCTCAAGACGCGGCTGTTCGCGGTGCTGAAACGAACGCCATCGGGAGCACCGATCTCGCGTCAGCGCCACCGACTTGGGGCGACGCTGCTGGCTCTACACGTCGTCACCCAGTTCGCAGCGCTCGCGTTTCCAATCGCCTCGCACTATGGAGTGATCGCAGAGGGAAGCTTCCCAACAGTCCTCGGCCTCGACCACCCGGATCAACTGAAGTGGTTCCTGGGACTACTCATCGCCAGCGAGCTCCTCTTCTTCGCCGGTGTCTATACCCTAGGCGAAGACTGGTGGGGCCGTTTCCGAGCCCTTTTCCACCTACGGGGGTCTGACGCTGAGTAGACGCGTCGCAGTGCTCACGGGACTTGGCATTGGACTTAGCCCGTCCAAAACGTGGCGACGCGCTGGATCATCCAGAGTGAAGCGAGGGTGCCGACCGCGTAGGCCGCAGGGATTCGGAGCTGGTGCAGTCGGTCGGCTGCAAGCGCACGTACGCCGAGTGCCCCCAAGGCACTTCGCGCTAGCTGGTACACGAAGATGATGCCCACGACGAAGGCGATCTGCCCGACCTCCACGCCTAGATTGAAAAAGAGCAGGGCGGCCGGGATCTCCGTTTGAGGAAGGCCAGTCTCGCCGAGCACCGCGGCAAAGCCGAAACCGTGAAGCAAGCCAAACGACGAAGAGACTACGATGGGGTAGCGATAAGTCAGGCTGTCGTGGTCTCCGCGCACGATCTCCACTGCCAAGAAGACGATGCTCAGCGCAATCGCAGCTTCGACCGGTGGAAGGGGGACATGAACCACGCCGAGGGCGCTGAGTGCGAGGGTGATCGAATGCGCGATCGTGAAGCCAGTGATTGTGACGAGGATTCGCCGGCCCGTCCCGGCGATGAGCAGGAGACACACCAAGAACAGGAGATGGTCGTAGCCTCCGAGGATGTGGCGCACGCCCAAGGTGAGGTAGTCGCGCGCAACACTGCCAAAGCTTTCGACCGCAGGAATCATGATTTCGCTATCGTCCGGGGAGGCTACGAGCGAATGCGTCTCGCCGGACAGCCTGGAGATGCGAACCAACGCGGACACCGACGGGTTGAATAGAGGGTAGTCGATCCGCAGAGCGGTTCCGGCCGGGTCCGTTTCGCATCGAAAGCTCCGGTGCCGGAGGTTGCCTCCCCCGGCGCCTGCCGCGGGTCTCGGGGTCGTCGCGATGCATCCATTCGTCATCGAGACTTCAGGCGCATTGCGCACCTTCACCGAAGGCGGGATCTTCCATCGCACCAAGAATGTGAGCGGCGCTTTTTCCGTGACTTCGATGTAGAGGGGACGGCTTTCGTGCGCCTCCGCGGGTAGGGCGAACACGGCCCCGGCGGCGAGTCCCAGCGCCAGCAGCACCGCACGAGTCACCGGTTCACCGCGCCCTCGACGCGCGGCTCGGCAACACCCTCGCGTTCGTAAACCACCCGCACGTCATAGGTCCCGACGACGTCGGCGATGGCTGCGTCGGTCTCTTCCCGAATCATCGCGCGGCGTGCGTCTTCGCGAATGCGTCCCTCGAGCTCCGACAGCTCGGGCTCCCGCCCCGGTTCGCTCGTCGTCAACATGACGAGGTGCACGCCGTACGGAGAGTCGAATGGGCCCCGCCACATCAGATCATTGGGCTCGAGCTCGAATACGGCCTTGGCCATCGGGACGCCGAAGTGGCTGGCGACGTACTCCGGCGTTCGTTCGACGTAGTTCACGTGGTAGAGAAAACGGTCGCCGTGCTGCGGTGCCTCGGCGAA
>CBDURI010000390.1:0-2871 GCA_965369435.1 uncultured bacterium | reverse complement strand
GCCCACGTAGACCGGGTCCTGGCCCGCGGCGTCGATTGGCTGCGGGTAGATGCCCCGACTCAAGTCGTCCACGACTTCGACGCCTTCGGCCTGGCTGAGGAGCTCGCGGGCGCGTGCGGCCGTGATCGGCGCGTGCGTCTCCACCGTGATGGCCTCGCTGTGGGCGGTGACGACCGGCACCCGAACCGCGGTGGGTGAGACAGCAATGGCAGGGTCTCCGAAAATCTTGCGAGTCTCGGACACCATTTTCAGCTCTTCTTCTTGGTAGCCCGTCTCGGGATCGGGCTTCCAATGCATCAGAAGATTGCGGCTCAACTGTCCGGAAAGCTTGTCCTTGTCGACTTCCACGCCTCGGGCGATTGCCTCTTCCTGTGCTTCGAACGCTTCGACGGCCTTGGCGCCCGAACCGCTGATCGCCTGGTACGTCGCGACGACCACCCGCTTGAGGCGAGCCTCGTCGTGCAGGGGCTTGAGCGCGACGACCATCTGGATGGTCGAGCAGTTCGGGTTGGCGATGATGCCCTTGGGCCGGTTGGCCGCCGCGTCCGGGTTCACCTCGGGCACGACGAGTGGGACCTCGGGGTCGCCTCTGAATGCCGAAGAGTTATCGACCACGAGGGCGCCCTTGCTCGCGGCAATCGGCGCCCACTCGAGCGAGGTGCTGCCACCTGCCGAGAAGAGGGCCAGGTCGACGCCTTCGAAGACCTCGGGGGCGATTTCGACGACGGTGTGCTCGGCTCCATTGAACGTCACGGTCTTGCCGGCGCTGCGAGCCGATGCCACGGGCACCAGCTCGGCTACGGGAAACGCGCGCTGCTCGAGCACACGCAACATCTCCGCGCCCACCATTCCGGTGGCTCCAACCACCGCAACTTTGAGTCCCTGAGCCATAGGCGACGGCTATAGATTAGCCCCGCAGATGCGGCAAGCTGGCCCATTGGTTTCTCGCGTATCATGCCTTCGGCAAGGAGCATTCATGAGCATTCATCGGTACACGGTCGTCATCGGGGTCGCGGGCATTCTCTTCTGTCTGGGCACGACCCATTCTCACGCGCAAGCGCCGCCCGAGGATGTAGCGAAGAGCCAACCCGAGGCCGTGTCCGAGGTTGTCACCGACGATCCGAATGACGCTGCAGCCCGCGCGCTCCGCTCGCTCTACGTGCCGGGCGGTCTGACCTCGGCTCAAGCGGTCGCTCAGGTGGTAGCGACTTCACCCGACATGGACCGAACGAAGACCCTGCTGCTCGACGCGAAGGGTGGGGCGATGCAGGCGATGTCGGGGCTGGTCCCGCGGCTCGAGCTGCTTGGCCGCTATTCGCGACTCAGCCCGGTCGACAGCCCAACCTTCGACATCCCGGGCCTCGGCCCTCTGACGTTCCAATCCTTGACGCAGCAGATCGCGAGTAACGCCACACTGATGTACTCGTTCACCGACTCACTCGCTGAAGCGCTGCCGGCGTACCGCGCCGCCAAGAAGAACAAGGTCGCGGCCGGCCATCAGATCGAGGCGGAGCGCAACAACGTCGCCTTCGCGGCGCGGCAGGCGTACTACGAGTTCGCCCGCGCGAAAGCCGGGCTCGGGGTGGCCAACTTCGCGTTGGAGGCAGCCGAGTCACAGCGGAAAGAAACCGAAGCACTGGTGCAGGCGGGCTCCGCCGCGCGCGTAGATCTCCTTCGAGTCGAGGCACAGCAAGAGGCCGCACGCGTTGCGGTCGAACGGGCCAAGCTCGGGCTTCAAGTCACCACACGCGCGCTCCAGGCTCTGATGCATACCGACGAGTTGCCGACGCTGGGCGAGGATCTCTCGGGGCCCGTGGCCGACATCCCAACGGACACTGAGGAAGTGCTGAAGGAGCGAGCCTTTCGGGATCGCCCGGACCTGCTCGCTCTGCGCACGTACATCGAAGCGAACAAACATCAACTTCGGTCCGCGATCGGTGGCCGACTCCCGGACCTGCTCATTCGAGGCAGCGCCCAGTATTCCAACCCCAACCTCCGCGTCTTTCCTCAGCAAGACCAGTTCGAGGCGACTTGGGAAGCGGGGGCGGTAATTCGCTGGTCGCCGAACGACACCACCCGTGCGCAGGGTCGTGCCAAACAGTTGCAGGCTGAATTAGAGCGCGCCCACGCCGATGTGATCTCACTCCAAGACTTGATTCGTGTCGAGGTCGCCGAGGGGTACCATGGGATGCTCGCAGCGAGGTCGGCGATGCAATCCGCCAGGCTGGGCCTCAATGCCGCGCGAGAGGGTTACCGCGTCACGCGCGAGCAACTCCAAGCGGGCGTCGTCAACACGACCACGCTGCTTCAGGCCCAGGCCGAGCTGATTCGTGCGCAGGTCGATGTCGTCGATTCTGCGATCGGGATCCGCGTCGCCAAGGCCCAGCTACGTCGCGCCATCGGGGAGATGCCCTGAGGTGCTGGTCGTCGTCGCCGCGGCCGTGATCATTCGCGACGGCCGTGTGCTTCTGACCCGTCGCGCCGAAGGGCAGCACTTGGCGGGCTTGTGGGAGTTCCCGGGCGGCAAGCTCGAAGACGGGGAGTCGCCCGAGGAGGCGCTGGCGCGCGAATGCGAAGAGGAGTGTGGCATCGAGATCGCGGTCGGGGAGATTTTGGAAGTGACCCACCATCGCTACCCCGAAAAGGACGTGCTCCTTCTGTTCTACCGATGTCAGCTGCGCTCCGGCGAAGTGCGTCACCGGCAAGTCGCTGATCACGCATGGATCGCGCCTGCCGAGCTCGGCGACTATCCGCTTCCCCCGGCGGACGAGGCCGTCGTAGCACGCATCCAGGCGCTCGAGATTTGAGCGGCAGCTAGCGGGTGCGTGCGCCTTCGATGATGATCTGGCGGACCAGGCTGCCTTCGTCGGC
>CBDURI010000389.1:0-2877 GCA_965369435.1 uncultured bacterium | reverse complement strand
TGACGAGTACCACTTCGCCAAATGCTTCAAGAAGTGGAGCGGAACCTCGCCGGGCGCATACCGCCGTAGAGACCAGTAGAACACAGAGAGAGGTAGTCCACAGTCGAACCTGGCGGCCCAAGGAAGCACAGATCTTTTCCCCTGGGTTTTGGGCCAATCTCAGTCCTGAAATCGTCCACTCACGAGCGAGGGCGGGCTTGACCAAGCGGCTCAACGGTCCAGCCGATGCGTGAGCCTCTCGCTTCGAGATCGGGGCGGATTGTGTGGAAGGCGCGTTGGTATCGGTACCAGGGGATCGTGGTCCAAAGATGATGAATGAGATGATAGTTCTGACCGAGGAGAATCACGTTGAGCAGGCGACTTGGATAGATGCGCGTGTCGAGGAAACGTGCCTGCGAGTCGTACGGGTAGTGCGGAAAGAAGTCGAATGTTAACGCTAAGAATAGAATGGCGATCAGGGCTGGGCCGAACCAAAGGGTGGCTACGGCTGCAAAGGTGCCGGTGACGATGGCGGCGACGATTATGCCGATCAAGACCAGCTCCATCACGAGGGCTTCGGCGAGGTCGGTTTTGTTGCGCCAGAGCTTTCGACGATAAAACTGAACGCGATACTCGACGCTCAGGCCGAGGCACCAAAGCAGCAGGAGCCAACGCGGGCGACGGGCTACGCCTAGATCGGGGTCACGTTCAGGGTCGTTTGTGTGGGAGTGATGCTCGTAGTGGACCGCTCGAAAGAGCGGCAGCGTGACGGTCAGCGTGAACGCTGAAATACGACCGAGCGTTGCATTCATGAACCGCGAGCGATGTGCCGTGCGATGGACCGCGTCGTGCATGACGGTGAACATCACGTAGATGGCCACCGTGTTGATCGCGACCGTGGGGGCGACCGCCAAGGCGCCCTGTAAATGATAGACGGCGGTCAGCACCAGCGTCGTCGAAGCGGCGATGAAGAGCCAGACGGTCGGGTTGCCGAAAAACGCACTCTCGGGCGCACCGACCCAAGCGCGGTCGACTTTGATCTTGGGGGAGTTCATTGCGAGCGAAGGTACACTACCATCTTTCGGGTCGCTCTTGCGCAACCGCTGATCGCGCCCTTTTCGCAATCTCACGCAAGTCTGATGGATCCCCACAAAGTCATGCGATGAAGAGTCGCTGGTGCTGTTGGCGAAAGAGAAACTATTTGTGGGGAGCCTTCAGACCCGGGTGAGGTTGTTTCCCGGTTAGATTCCTAGTGCTGTGAGACGCACTTGAAGCACGGCGCGCTTTGGCCCTCAGCGCACGGCGCGTCATTGCACACCCCGAGAGGCCCATCGGGCATTTGGCACTGGGCGAACAGGGTGACGCAAGGCGCCGCAGGGACCCGGGATTTCTCCGCTCTCGTCGGGCAGCCCGTCACGAGAAGGGCAAAGGCGACGAGGCCCCATGAACTCCAGGGGCGTGAGAATGGGAAGAACTGCATGACTCGGGCAGTCTACTACGATGTGCGAGTTTGCAGGAGCTCACCTGGCAAGCACCCTCGGCGCTGCATTCATCGCACAACCCGTGGGAGAAGCGGGGCAATGTCACATCAGCTTGCCCGGTCGAGTGGGCAGGGGACACTAGAACTCATTGTGTGAATCAGACCGTAGAACGTCTGCGCCGCAACCGAACCGCAAAGGGATCTCGATGAGCAAAGATCACAAGAGAACCGACACGAAGAACAAGCCGAAACTCTCCACGAAAGAGAAGAAGGCCAAGAAGGCGGAAAAGGCCGCCAAGAAAGCGGACAAGGCGGGACTAGGCATTCCCCACAGCTAGAGGAAGGGCCACGCCCTCGCGAGCTGCCCTCACGCAGATCTGCGGACAGCCTCAAAGAGGGCGGACGTTCTCCGCACGTGGCCCCTTGGGACCTTGGCCTTCGTCGAATGAGACCTTCTGTCCCTCGCGCAAATCCTCGAAGCGCACGCCCTCCACGTTCGACATGTGGAAAAAGATGTCGTTGCCGGGAGAGGTTTCGATGAAACCGAAGCCTCGGTCCGTAAGACGTTTGATTGTACCTTCAGCCATTTTGCGTTCGTTCCTATTCGAGAGTGTTGCAGTCCCGATAGCTCGATTCGCCCCTCGGCGCCATGATGCGGGGTCCCCATGCACGTCAACACGGGCCCTTCTCGAACGATGGCTGTTTGATTTACGTGAAGGTGGGACACCTCTTACAAAAAGCCACAGACGTTGCTAGGAGTCCCTGATGCGATTGCTCTTCCGCCTGCTTCTTCTCGTTCCGCTCCTATCGGCCTGCGAGCCGCGCACCCCACCCATCGCGCCTAAGTTTGAGGCCTCGCCGCCCAAGGCCTTCACGGAGACGGCTGACGATGCGGTCGGAACTCGAGAAGACGGACTAGGTCTCGCGGTGGGTGCGGTGCCGCCGTCGTTTGAGATCCGCGACTTTCGCGGGGAGCCATTCTCTTCCGCGAAGCTCAGCGATGCAGACACGTTGGTCGTGTTCTATCGCGGTGGCTGGTGCCCCTACTGCAACTTTCAGATTCGGGAGCTCAGTCAGTCGCATGAGAAATTCGAGGCGTTGGGCGTGTCCTTGGTCGCCATCAGCGTCGATCGGGCGGATGCTGCGGCCGTCACGCAACGTGCCTACGACGTGCCGTTCCCAGTCCTCTCGGACCCAGACCTGAACGCACACGAAGCGTTCAACGTCGTTCTCCAAGTCGGTTCCGTGGGCGTGGCCGGCCTGGCAGCCTACGGCCACGACATCGAGAAGTGGTCAGGCAAGGACCACCACAAGATGGCGGTGCCGGCGCTCTTCCTCGTCCGTGACGGCAAGGTCGCATGGGCTCACGTCGCCCGAGACTACAAGACGCGTCCGAGCACCGAGCAACTCCTGGCCGC
>CBDURI010000388.1:0-2882 GCA_965369435.1 uncultured bacterium | reverse complement strand
GAGCGCATCTCGCGATTCCAACGAAGCAGCCTCGGGTGGGTGGATTCCTCGAGCAGAATCCCAAGCGGCTTGAGCGCCGAGATGTGAGGGAACAGCGCGAAGTCTGCGATCGACAGATCACCGCACACGAAACCTCCGCCACCGAGCGCTTCCTCGAGCTGGCTAAGAACGTTGCGTAGGTCCTCGCGCCCCGCCTCGAGCAATCCTTCAGGGGGTTCGTCTGGTCGCTCGTGCGTAGGCCAGGTCCAAATGGAGATGTCGTGGATGATCGCATCGAGAAGGGTGTCTGCAACTCGTTGCCATCGTCGAGCTTTGGCGCGGAGCGCAGGCTCCACCGGAAAGACGGTAGGCATCGGGAATCGGTCCTCTAGATAGTAGACGATGTCTGTCGAATCGGTGACCGTGAAACCCCCATCAACGAGGACAGGCACCTCCGCGCGCGGATTCACTCCGACCAGCCTGTCGTGCTCGTTGAGAGCCAAGGCATCGATGGACTCAAACTCCAATCCCTTGAACCCAAGCACCATCCGCACCTTTCGAGCGAACGGGCTAAACGGGTTGTCGTACAGGGTGAGCATGACGCCGTGCCGCATGATGCCATCTAGGACCCGGCTTTCAAACACAGGTCCGAACCAAAAGCTGGCTAACTCTCGTGTTCGTGACGACTAACTGGCGCGCCCGGGAGGACTCGAACCTCCGACCATCGGCTTAGAAGGCCACCGCTCTATCCAACTGAGCTACGGGCGCGTTTGCCGCGTCTCTAGCACGTTAACCCCCACCCCGAAAAAGGGGACTGTCCCCTTTTCCTATCCGGTTTTACAGGGTGGGGTTGCCTAGGATTAGGTCGGCGGCTCTTTCGGCTATGGCTACGGTGGGAGCGTGCGGGTTGCCCGAGGGGAGTAGTGGAAAGATCGATGCGTCCGCGATGCGGAGGCTTTCGATGCCGTGGACTCTGAGCTCGTTGTCGACCACTGCTGTTGGGTCTTCGGCGGGGCCCATCTTCGAAGAGCCGACTGGGTGATAGACGCTCATGCCCTCGGTCCTCCAGAACTCGAGGATCTGTTCGTCGGTCTGCACCTCCTCGCCGGGCAGGATCTCGTGCGTGGCGTGCGGCTTGAAGGACTCCGACTGGTAGATCTTTCGCTGCAGCTTGAAGCCTTCGATGGCGAGCTCCCGATCGTGCTCGGTCGACAGGTAGTTGTGAATGATCTTCGGGAACGCCTTGGGGTCTGTGCTGCGCGCGTGCACGCTGCCGCGTGACGTCGGACGAATCGTGCAGACCGTCGAGTTCACGCCAGGGTCTGGGGTCGCCACCATCTTGCCGTTCTCGTCCATGCCTCCCGCGCCGGGCGTGAAGTGGATCTGAAAAATCGGACGCTCGGCGCCCTCATTCGGGATGAAACCGCCCACGTTGCAGGCAGGCATCGTGAGCGGCCCCTTCTTGGCGAACAGGTACTTGAGCACCGCCCACACGACTTTGGGGAACTTCCCATCCTCCGAAAGGCAGTCCTTGGTCTTCACGCCCTGCTGAACCCAAAGCTGGAGGTGGTCCTGCAGGTTCGCCCCGACACCGCGAAGCTCATGCTCCACCTCGATGCCGAGCTCGTTGAGCACTTCCGGGTCGCCGATCCCCGAAAGCTCGAGCAGCGGCGGCGAGTTATAGGTGCCTGTCGAAACAACGACCTCGCGACTCGCCGTGGCCTGGTGCGTGCGACCCTTGGCGTCCACGTACTCGATGCCAACAGCCTTCTTCCCGTCGAGCAACACGCGCTGGGCGATCGCCTTGAGCGCGATGGTCAGATTCGGGCGCTTCTTCACATCGGCACTCAGAAACGCATCGGCCGAGCTCCAGCGTTGCCCGCCCTTCATGTTCACCTGAGCGTAGCCTATGCCCTCTTGGTTCTCGCCGTTGACGTCGTCGTTGCGCGGGATACCGACGCTCACCGCCGCGTCGATGTACGCATCGCTAATGTCGTACTTCATCTGGACGTTCGTGACATTGAGCTCGCCGCCTTTCGCGTGATATTCGCTGGCAGGCTCCGGCTCGTAGTTCTCCGACTTCTTGAAGTACGGAAGCATGTTGGCGTACGACCACCCCTCGCAGCCCGGCAGCGCACCCCAGTCGTCGTAGTCCTGCCGCTGTCCGCGCATGTAGACCATGCCATTGATCGAGCTACACCCGCCAAGCACACGCCCGCGCACCACGCTGATCTCGCGGTCATTCATGTGCGGCTCGGGCTCGGTCGCGTAGAGATTGGTGACCTTCTTGTCGTACATCAGCTGCGTGAAGCCGATGGGCATCTTGATGAGCGGGTTGTTGTCCTTGCCACCCGCCTCGAGCAGCAAGACCCGATTGGCGGGGTCCGCGGAAAGACGGTTTGCAAGACAGCAGCCGGCCGACCCGGCCCCCACGATGATGAAATCAAAAGCTTGTTCGGACATCTCTTCTCACACGCTCCGCGGCCAAGAAAACCGGGGGGTTCGTATCACAGGACCGGGCTGTGACAACACGCGGGTAACCAATGACGATCGGGAGCGGTTTCGTGTGTCGCTACCCGTGAACTCCGGGAGTTGACAGCGAACTTCCCGGCGTGTGAGAACCACAACGATCAGTCAATCACCCGCGGAGCACCAGTCCAATGACCAGTATCGAACGATCGCCCTCAGCACTGCTGACTCTTGCAATCTGCGTGGGGCTCAGCCTCGAGATCCTCGGCTGCACGCCACCCAAGTCGGATGCCGAGTCGCAGCCACCGACCGAGCAGCAGGAGCCGGCGGCGAACAGCGCGGAAACTGACCCGGAACAAGACCAAGCGAAGGCAGACACGGGGGCAACCGGCAAGTACTCGCCAGTGAAAGCTCGCGCGCGTGACTTCTACGCA
>CBDURI010000387.1:0-2889 GCA_965369435.1 uncultured bacterium | reverse complement strand
GCGGCTTGACCTACGCCGTCATCACCTACGACGACAACGGCAAACCCGAAACCACCTTGATGAGATGGCAGGGAGCACACGAACCCTGCGAAGCAATCCCCTACGCCGACTAAGCACACACGCCCGGGCCGCGACAGAGCGCGACGGAACGCGTTCCGGGGTTTGCTCCCGATCTGGCCCGCGGATTGCATCGCTCTCCAGCGTTGCGCCCGCTCCCTTGTGCTTGTTCAAGAGGTAATATCAGTGATTACAACTAGTTATGTCGCGTCACAAAGTTTCGACGACTTGTCATCTCGTGACATAGTGTCAACACAGTCTGCCAGAGAGTCCCGCATGACCGATTCAACCGACATCTCGGTTCTCGTCGTCGACGACGAGGCGCCCAACATCGACTCCCTTCGAAGGATCTTCGAGCGCGAGGGCTTCTCCGTGCTCACCGCCACGAGTGGGCGAAACGCGCTCGACGTATGCCGGCATCAACCGGTGCACGTCGTGGTCAGTGACTTGATGATGCCGGGCATGAACGGCATCGAGCTCGTCAAAGCCCTCAAGACGATCGTGCCGGACGCCGAGGTCGTACTGATGACCGCCTTTGGCACCGTAGAAAAAGCCGTCGAAGCCATGCGGGCGGGAGCCTACGATTTCGTCGAGAAGCCCCTGAAGCGGCTGCAGATGGTCAAGACGGTTCGCAAAGCAGCGGAGCGTCACCAACTCGTGGTCGAGAACAAAGATCTCCGGCAGCAGCTATCGCAACTCAGCGACCGAAGCATCATTGGCTCAGCGGCGTCGCTTCGAAGCGCGCTCGAGATCGCGACACAGGCAGCCCCTTCGTCCGCCAACGTACTGATCCTCGGGGAGAGCGGAACCGGTAAGGAGCTGCTCGCGCGCTTCATTCACGAACGCAGCGGCAGAAACAAATTCGTCGGCGTCAACCTCTCCGCCCTCCCCGAAACGATCGTCGAGTCGGAGCTTTTCGGCCATGAAAAAGGGGCGTTTACAGGTGCCATCGCGCGACGCGGAGGACGCATCTCAGAGGCTGAAGGCGGGACGTTGTTCCTGGATGAAATCGGCGAGCTATCGACCGCAGTGCAGGTCAAGCTGCTGCGAGTTCTTCAAGATGGCGAGTATCAGCCCGTCGGCGGCCAAACCAAGAGGGCGGACTTCCGGCTAATCGCCGCCACGAATCGCGACCTTCACGCGGCGGTAGAGAGCGGAGAGTTCCGCGAAGATCTCTACTACAGGCTCAACGTGATCGCGCTGACTAGCCCGCCTCTGCGCGCGCGACGCGAAGACATTCCCCTGCTGGCTGAGCACTTCGTCGAGAAATACTGCGCCAAGAACAAGAAGGCGCCTCTGGCCGTCGAACGCGATACGATTCAACAACTCGTCGCATACGATTGGCCGGGCAATGTGCGAGAGCTTCAAAACGTGATCGAACGGGCGGTCGTTCTAAACAAGAGTGGCGTCATCAAGCTCGCCGACCTGCCCGACCCCGTTGCGCGCGCCGAACCTCAGGTCGACGCCTTCAGCTTCCCGGTTGGGACCCCATTGAGCGAAGTCGAGCGACGGGTGATCCAGGGCACCTTGCAACACACTTCGGGCGACAAACAGCTCGCCGCGCAACTCCTTGGAATTTCAGCGCGTACGATCTATCGCAAGCTTGGCGCAGAGAAGGGCGACGAGGCTGCCTGAACGGCGGTACCCCCCCAGGTGTCATTTTGTCAATTGGGGGGGATCAACCCCGTCACGTTGTCCACGCGCGCACGGGTGAATTCATTCCGTAGACCTGAAATTACTACGGTTTTTGTCGCTCCGATTCGGCACGGGCGTTGCTCTAGTAACCAGCGGTGGCAACTCCGCGCGAAAGACGGGTCTCGGCTGCGATTAGCCTCGCAACGCTGGCTCTGTGCGCTTTCTTCCTGGCGCAGGGGACGACCCGCGTTCTGGCCTCGGAGTTGCTCGCGTCGGACCCCAGTGCGCAGCAGCCACCGAGCAGGCCTACGCCAACGAGCATTGCGGAGTTCCCGCGTAGGCGGGACGCCGCCATCATCCTCCGGAGAAACATCTTCGACTCGGCACGGGGCGACCTGACGGCGGAGCCACTTCCCGAGGCAGCGGTGGGCCCCGATGGTGAACCGTTGGAAGAATGGGATCCTGACCAGCCTGCCCCGAGCTGCACGGGCAAGTTGCGCCTCGTCGGTTCGGTGATGAGCCCAGGTCATCCTGAATGGTCCTTCGCGGCGATCGCAGGGTCGAGCGATGGGAAGACAATGCTCTACCGCGAAGGCTCGAGCGTCGACGGCTCACGTGTGTTGGCGGTGCACTCCGCGAGCGTCATCGTGAGCGGGTCGGGCGGCGCATGCCAACTGCTGATGTTCGAAGAGGAAGAGGGAGCCGCCAAGCGGCCGGCGACGCCAGCCAAGAAGGCCGCCCCTGCGAACAAGGCGGCACGAGGGCGCAACGCGGGACTCACCGATGCAGAGCTCGACGACGGCATTGAAAAGGTCAGCGACACCAAGTTCAACATCCAACGGAGCTTGGTCGACAAAGCACTAGCGAATCAGGGCAGCCTGATGAAAGCCGCGCGCGTCATTCCGCACGACGAGAATGGGCGTGTCGTCGGCGTCAAGCTCTACGGCATTCGCCGAACCAGCTTGCTCGGTCGTCTTGGAGTTCGCAACGGCGACATGCTGCGGACGATCAACGGTTTCGACATGACGAGCCCAGACACCGCACTCCAAGCGTATTCGGTCTTGAGGACCGCCAACAAGCTGACACTCGCGATCAAGCGGCAGAACAAAGAAATGACCATCGAGTACAACATTGAATGAGACGCCACCTAGGAAATGCAGGCGGGGAATGAATCGTGACTTCTAGAAAACAGCTCAT
>CBDURI010000386.1:0-2890 GCA_965369435.1 uncultured bacterium | reverse complement strand
ACCGGTGCTGCTTTGAATGTGCCCCATGGAGTCTTTTACACCGATTGCTTCCTCCGTTGGGGGCCTGCTGATCGGCATTGCAGCTGCCGGCTTGTTGATGTTCCATGGACGGATCGCCGGCATTAGCGGCATTGCCGGGGGAATTTTTCGGCGCGTGCCGGGCGACACTTCCTGGCGCGTCATGTTCCTCTTGGGCCTTCTCGCCGCGGGCCTCGGCTGGAGCTATTTCTTTCCGCAGGACTATCTCGTCGGGATCAGTCGCTCGACGCCGGCGTTGGTCATCGCTGGCCTGGCCGTGGGAATCGGCACCCAAATCGGGGGCGGCTGCACGAGTGGTCACGGCGTATGCGGCATCGGGCGATTGTCGAAGCGTTCCACCGTGGCGACGATTTCATTCATGGCGACGGCGGCGCTTACGGTGCTCGTCGTCAACGAAGTGTTCGGGGGGGCGGTATGAAAATCAAAGTCGGCGCCTTTCTCGGAGGCCTGCTATTCGGCGTTGGGCTCGCGGTTGCGGGGATGACCCAGCCGGCCAAGATCATCGGCTTCTTCGACTTCTTTGGTGACTATGACCCCAGCCTCGCGTTCGTGATGGGAGGCGCGATCCTCGTGTACGCGCCCGTCTATCGTTGGGCCGTTCGGACCTGGCAAAGGCCAATTTGGGCGCCCGCCTTCTCGTTGCCAACACGCAAGGACATCGACGCGCGACTGGTCATCGGCTCCGCGATCTTCGGCGTCGGCTGGGGGCTCGGGGGGTACTGCCCCGGACCCGCGCTCACCTCGGTGGGTGCTGGGTCGCAGGAGGCGTTTACGTTTGGTGCAGCAATGCTGGTCGGCGTGGGCGGCTACCAGCTCTTCATGAGGCTTCGCGAAAGCCGCACTGGGGGGCCGGCAGACGCACAGGCTGCCGCGATGATCGACGGATGAGTCGGGGCGTTCCGGCGCTGCCGATTGTCGGCTGGCTGCGAGGCTACCAGCGCGCCGATCTCGGGCCTGACGTCGTTGCCGGCTTGACCACTGCCGTGATGCTGGTTCCGCAGGCGATGGGCTACGCGCTCCTCGCGGGGCTTCCGCCGATTCACGGACTGTACGCAGCGGTGGCGCCGCTCCTGCTTTATGCCGTGCTCGGAACGTCGCGACATCTCGCCGTCGGTCCCGTCGCAATGGATTCGATCCTGGTTGCCGGAGCGGTGGGCGCCATCGCGACGATCGGCACCGAGAACTACGTGCTCATTGCAGCTGCACTCGGGCTGATGGTGGGTGGCATACAGGCGGGCCTCGGGTTTCTGCGCGCGGGTTTCCTCGTGAACTTCCTGTCGCGGCCCGTCGTGGCCGGGTTCACCGCGGCTGCGGCGCTCATCATTGCAGCCAGTCAGCTTGGGCACCTCCTCGGGGTCGATCTGCCACGCACCCATCACGTCCACCTCGTCGTCTGGGAGGCGCTTCAAAGCGCGTCAGGTTGGTCGTGGCCGACGCTTGCGATTGGAGTGTCCTCGATTGTTGCGCTCGTCTTTTGCAAGAGGCGCCTTCCACGTCTCCCGGCCGCGTTGTTCGTCGTCGTTGCCACGACCCTTGCGGTTTGGGGACTTGGTCTCTCGACTCAGGGTGTCTCCATCGTCGGCGAGGTTCCGGCGGGCTTGCCTGGCTTCCACGTGCCGACTGTCGATGCTGCCCTCCTCACACAGCTCATTCCCGCGGCCGCGACGATCGCACTCGTCTCGTTCATGGAGGCCATTTCCGTCGGCCGAACGTTCGCCCAGGCCCACCGCTACGACATTCACCCGAACCGCGAGCTCATCGCGCTCGGCTTCGCCAACATGGCGGGCGGTGTCACCGGCGGTTACCCGATTGCCGGCGGCTTCTCACGTACCGCTGTCAACGTGCGCGCCGGCGCCCGCACCCAATTGGCCGCGCTGGTGACCTGCGCTATCGTCGTCGTCACGCTCCTCGCGTTCACGCGCGCGTTCTTTTATCTGCCGAAGGCCGCGCTCAGCGCGATCATCGTCGCGGCGGTTGCGAGCCTGATCGACATTCCCGGCGCAGCCGAGGTCTATCGCGTCAAACGCGCCGATTTCTATTTACTCGTCCTCACGTTTTTCGCGACGCTCTCACTCGGCATCCAGTGGGGCATCCTCGTCGGCATCGCCGCCTCGGTCTTGCTCTTCCTCGTGCGAACCACGCGCCCCCACTTCGCCGTGCTTGGCCGCATCCCGCAATCCCATACCTACGTCAACATCGCGCGCCACCCACACGCCGAAACCCTCCCAGGCATCATCCTCGTTCGAGTCGACGCCCAGTTCTACTTCGGCAACGTTAGCTTCCTCAAAGAGATGGTGCGCACCCTGGTCCGCGACTCGGAAGACCCCGTTCGCTATTTCGTTCTCGAAGCCGCCGGCGTCAACGATCTCGACTCTGCAGCCGCCGCAACTTTGGCCGACCTCGACGAAGAGCTAGGCGCGCAAGGCATCAAACTGGTCCTCACCCGAATCAAAGGCCCCGTCCGCGACGTCCTCCACCGCACCGGCCTCCTAGAGAAACTGGCGAGGGAAGGCCGAGTCTACCTCTCCACCCACCGAGCCATCGAAGTCCTCCGTTCCGGCATGTCCCTCCCAGATCTCTCCCCCGAACCCGACGACCCCCGCGAAGCAGCCGACCAAATAGGTGCCGGCATGCTAGACCCCCACACCCCCGACCCAGGTAAGTCTTTCTTCGAGACAGTTAAGAAGCACAAGCGCTAAAAATAGGGGACATGCACCCCCCTGAGAAGCACCCTCATTTCAGCACCTTGCAGACCATACCGCGACAACACAGATTCAGAGCGGACGAGGGCCCGAACGTGAGCGATGGTTACGACGAATGGTGTGAGAAAGCGCAGGCGAAGGCCGACCGG
>CBDURI010000385.1:0-2892 GCA_965369435.1 uncultured bacterium | reverse complement strand
GACGAAGGGATTGAAAATGATCTTCGGTTGCACATACATGACCGCACGGACGGGCCGGTTGGGCACGAACACGCCGGTCGACAGATCCGTGCTTTCAAACTGGTATCGAAAATCGTAGCGCCCCGAGACATAGAGCCAACGCGCCCGTTGAAAACGAGCACCGAGCTCGTAGGTGACGAGGACCTCATCGCCGAGATCGAGGCCGCCAATGCCGAGCTCCTCGTTCGGCTGGCGGATTCGATAGCCCAGCTCGATCCCCGTCCAGGCCCATCCGTCCCAGAACGGATACGACGCGAGGAATCGAAAAGCGATGTCCCACTGCCCTTCACCGAGCGGCACGCCGACCGCATCTTGGGTAAAGAAGCCGGTCGGCGCTTTGACTTCCATGTTGGCAGCGAGGAGCACAGGAGCCTCGAGCATCAGGCCTTGCGCTGTGACACGAATGTCGCCGAGCCCACGGCGTTGTTGGAACGTTCCCGTCGCTAGGAACTCGGAAGAAAGAAAGATCGGGATCTGCACCTTGAGATCGAGCCTGCGATGGATGCCGATCGCCGCCTCCAACAGGAGCGTGTTCGCCTTGAAGCCGCCACCGAGTTGGCAGTCGTAGGGTCCACGCTCCCCTAGCTCGAGCGTGCCGTCACCGCAGATGAGCCCTTCCCGCTCCGAGTCCACGAACAATCGATCGGACTTGAGGTAGATCCAGGCCGTTTTCCACCAAACCATGCCTTCGGGCGTCGTCCAAGCTCCTGCCGACGCGCGCGGCGGCTGCCAGGCCTGCAAAGCCAGCAGCAGCGCAAGCACGAGCTTCGCGGTCCGCATTTGGATTACTGCGCTTTGAGCTCGAGGTCGATTAGCTCGCCCCCCGCCCTAGCCTCAAACGCCTGCACGTAGCGGCTCGGCAAATGAAAGACCACCGCGATGGGTGTTCCGCCAACCTCATCGATGACGACGCCCTGGTCAGCGCCCGCGCGCTCTTGAAGGCGAGTCCAAACGTAGCCCTTGACCGCATCGCCGACGAAGACGCCGGAAACCATTTGCTTGTTCTGAAACTGCGCGTCAGGCGGGGGATTCGTGACCGAGAAAGTGTCCGCATCGTTTGTGCGATAGTCGAGGCCTCCGCGGACATACGGATAGGCCTTGTAGTCACGGGAGAATCCCGTGTCGGAAGAGATCACTAGCGTGTCCGGGTGCAGTGTCCGCCATGCTAGCCACGTCATCTCGAGCACCGGGAGCAGCGGTGCAACGCTTCCGATCTCCGGGCCTGACACAGACTCGATACGCATTTGGCTCCACAGCGACTCCGTTTCACGATCCCACAGGACGAGGTTCGAGTTGTATAGGAGGCCCGACACGCCCATCCGCACGGTTCGCCCTGGAACGAAGGCTCGCCGATCGAAACGCAAGCCTGAGCCCGTCAAGGGGCAGAGGGTTATTGCAAACGCGTCTTCGCCGATTTCGACGTTGGCGACCTCGTGCCACCAGAGGATGTTGTGAGGATAGGCACGAGGACCTTCCGAAGTGCGCAGACCGAGCACCAGATCACCGTCTGCCAAGTACGCAGCGTCCGGGCTGTCCGCTGCCACCATCGTCGGCGAATCGAGGGGCGGGATGCAGTCGCGTCCTGGACAGGCCGAAAAGATATCGTCGCAGGGGACGGTGCACTGACCGGACGGGTCCTGTTGGACGGTCGCAGGATCGGTGGCCTCGCCTTCCCACACTTCGGTGCCTGGATGAAACACGCTCCAAGCAAACCAAAAGGCGTTGTGCCCAGTTACGGGAACCAGGTCGTTCGCCGCGTCATCCCGCGCGCCATCCAAGTACCACCGCTCGCCGTTGGACCCGGCCAAACGCAGCATGCCGATCGCAGCGTTCGCTGGAGGCAGCGTCGTTGGCACCGGAGCCCTATCGGCGTCGCCCGAGGTCACGCCACTGCCGGCACAGCCTCCCGAAACCCAAGCCAAGCTCGTTGCCAAACACAACGCGCGCGCACGATAACCCATCAAACCTCCAAGCAACTTCTCTCTCTCACGCTTAGGCCCGCGTGGACGCGATGTTACGGTCCGACTGCGGGAACGCGGCCTAAGTCGCCGGCTCCGAAGGTGGTGTATGCTTTTCGCCTGGCGGGGGACGGTAGAAACGCCATCATGGCGGCGTCCCCATGAGTGGCAAAGGCATTACCGGAGTGGTGCTGGCCGGCGGGCGCGCGACCCGCTGGGACGGGCGCGACAAGGGCCTCATTGACGTATCGGGCCGGCCGATGATCGAGCACGTGCTCGATGCGCTGGCCCCACAAGTTGAACACGTCATCATCAGCGCGAACCGCAATCTCGATGCGTACCGCGCGTTCGGCTTGCCGGTCATCACCGACGCGAGCCGCGACTTCCGTGGACCGCTGGCCGGAATCGCGAGCGGCCTAGCCGCTGCACGCACGGAGTGGGTAGCGATTGCGCCTTGTGATTCGCCCCTCGTGGCCGCTGACTTCGTCGACCGTCTGGCATCAGCTTGTAGAGACGGGGCGCACACCGACATCGCGGCCGCGCATGATGGTGAGCGTATCCAGCCGTTGTTCGCCTTGCTTCACCGTCGCGTGCTCGAACCTCTCGATGCTTTTCTCGAATCGGGCGGACGCGGAGTCGAACGCTGGTATGGGCAACAGCGCATGCAACTCGTGGATTTCAGCGACAGCCAAGACAGCTTTCTCAACATCAACGAACGTGAGGACCGAGACCTCTTGGAAGCACGCATGAAGCAACGCAACGCTCGAGAATGAGGCGGCGTGCTGGTAGCGGCCTCAGGTGTTCTCGGTGGTGAGCGAGACCGCGAGCATGTAACAGACGCAGAGCCCCACGCCCGCCCATAGCTTGAAGTGAATCAGGACCACGAGGACCGTCA
>CBDURI010000384.1:0-2893 GCA_965369435.1 uncultured bacterium | reverse complement strand
GCGGGCGGTTCGGGGAGGGGCGTGTCGATCGCGCTGGCGACCGGATGGACGAGGTCAGGCCAGCTCTCGTGCCATGCGTAGAGATGGCAGCCGCAGCGTTGGCAGAAAAAGCGGCGATGCTTGCTTTGCACCACCCTGCCCTGGTGCTCGACCTGCGCACGGTAGTCCGCGAGGTACTCCTCACCCTCGATCTTCATCGTGCCCATGTCCCCGCCGAGGTTGATCATGAACCCGCCGCTGCCGGTCTTGCGACAAATGGAGCAATAGCAACGCTGGTAGGGCCAGGGCTGCGCGCTCTCGAGCGAAAAGCGAACCCGACCGCAGTGACATGAGCCTTCGAGATGCATGGGCGGACGGTAGCATGGGGTGGCGGGGCGGAAGGGACTGCTCGGTCTGCGGAAATGGTTAACGGGGTGCCGAGTTCAAGAACTCCGCCATGAGTTGCCCTAGTCGCTCGGGCTCGTCTTCCTGTTGGCCATTAGGGCTCCTTCTTGTCTACACGGACGGCGCAGGCCTTGAACTCGGGTTGGTGGGCGAGCTCATCGAAGGATCGGATGGTCAGGGAGTTCACCGCCTGGTTCGGGCCGGCGAGGTCGCCGAAGTGGTAGGGGACGAAGACCGCCCCTTCTCTGATGGTCTCGGTCACGCGTGCCCTTGCCTCGATCCGTCCACGGCGGCTCGATACGTCGACCAGGTCGCCGTCCTCGACCGCGAGCTCGTCCGCGTCTCTTGGATGAATCTCGACGAACGGCTCGGGAACGGCTCGGTTCAACCGCTCGACCCGTCCCGTTCTCGTCCTCGAGTGGAACTGGGCGGCGACGAGACCCGTGATGAGTAGCAGCGGATAGTCCTCATCGGGGCGCTCGGCAGGGTCCTCGTGTCGGTGCAGACCGAGTGCGAGCTTGCCGTTGGGAAAGCGTTGGTCCAGGAACCTCCGTTTGGTCCCCGGATGGTCGGCGGTCGGCACGGGCCACTGGATTCCCTTGTCCTTGGCGAGCCGCGCGTAGGTGACGCCGCCGATGTCGCACGGCCTCCGCGTGGTGCAGCTCCGATACTCATCGAAGATCTCTTCGGTGCTCGCGTAGTCGAAGTGCTGACCAAATCCCATCTCGCGGGCGACCTCGATGACGATCTCGAGATCGGCCTTCGCTTCGCCCGGTGGGGGCACGGCCTGCCTGGCGAGATTCAGCCCCCGCTCGGAGTTCGTCATCACGCCGGTCTTCTCGCCCCACTGCGCCGCGGGCAGGACGAGGTGAGCGTGTTTGGAGGTCTCGGTCGGATGGTAGCAGTCCTGAACGACGAGAAACTCCGTCCGTGCGAACACGGAGCGTGCCCACTCGGTATCGGGAAACGTCGCTGCTGGGTTGGCGTGGATGATCCACAGCGCCCTGATCGTGCCCTGGTCGACGGCCTGGAGGATCTCGGGCAGCGTCTTGCCCGGCTGCGACGCAATGCGATTCGGATCGACACCCCAGATGTGCCCGATGTCGCTTCGCGCCTTCGCATCGTTTACCTGGCGCATGCCCGGAAGGAGGTGCGGAAGCGCGCCCACCTCTCGCAGGGCCATGGCGCCGGACTGACCGGTGACCGCAAGCGGCCCGGCGCCCGGCTTGCCGATGTTCCCGGTCATGAAGGCGAGATTCAACAGCGTCGTGACCTTCCTCGTCCCGATTTGGCTCTGGTTGAGCCCTTGTCCCCATAAGAAGAGGGCCGCGCCGGCGCGGCCGATCATCTGTGCCACCTCGGTGATCTGCTCGGGCGGAAGGCCGGTGACTCGCGACGCGCGGGCCGGCGTGTCCTGTGCGACGTGCTGCTCGAGCTCGTCGTAGTTCCGAGTCAATCGGCGTGCCTCTGCCTCGTCGACGAGCCCGTCACGAATGAGCACGTGGGCGATCGCATTGTGGAGCGCGACGTCAGTACCGGGTGCGATTTGGAGGTACACATCGGCCTTGGCTGCCGTGGGTGTGAACCTCGGGTCGACGACGATGAGCTTCGCAGCGCTCGCGCGTTTGGCTTCGAGCAACCGCCGAAACAGAACGGGCTTCGACAAGGCAGGGTTGTATCCGCTCACGACGAACAGGTCCGCATGGTTCAGGTCGTCATACGCGCACGGGGGGGAGTCGGACCCAAAGCCCTTCACGAGGCCGGTGACGCCGCTTGCCCAGCAAAGGCGTGCACTGGATTCGAGGTTGTTGGTGCCGAGGCAGCCCTTCACGAACTTGTTGTAGACGTAGTACTCCTCGACGTACTCCGATGCGCTCACGTACATCGCGAAGGCGTCCGGCCCATGCTCGTCGATGACCTCGCGGAGTCGATGTGCAACGGTCCGCCTCGCCGCATCCCAACCGATACGTTCGAAGCGGTCGCCGACCCGCTTCATCGGATGGAGCAGCCGCCCTGGCGCGCGTAGCATTCCGAGGAGATTGTTGCCGAGTGCGCAGAGGTCTCCCCGGTTCACGGGGTGGTCCTTCATACCCCGTACGGCGACGACCCGGTTGTCAACGACGCCGACCTCAACGCCGCAGCCAACGCCGCAATACGGACAGATCGACATGCACCAGTCGCTCGGGTCCGTTGGCTCATCGGGGGAAAAGTCGCCCATGTCGCGAGCTCACTCTAGTCGCAGAGGGCCGTGATGGCAGGGCGGCTACTTCTTAGCGCGACGGCGACGGCGTTCATGAGGGCTCCTTTCCTGAAAGGGGTGGGAACCTGTGTCTGGGGGGAGAAGCATCAAGGCTTATGGTGGACCGGGAGCGCAGAGCGTATAGAGTTTCCCCTCCTGAGCTCGAAGGGGAGGAGAAGACCCATGACGCGCCAAGTTGTATGTAAGGAATCGGAGCTGCCGGTCGGCACGATGAAGGCCTTCAAGGCCGGTGACACGAATATCCTCGTC
>CBDURI010000383.1:0-2893 GCA_965369435.1 uncultured bacterium | reverse complement strand
CCGCCGTCGGCACCGCCGCAGGACGGTCCCAGCACGAGCCAGGTACAAGTCGCGCGCCTGCGCTCGGAAATCTCCGGCCTCAAGGCGAAGATCGCCGAGTCGTCCGGAGGTGTATCGAGTCGTCAGTTCCTCGATCTTCGCGAAGCGCTGAACACGAAGGACAAAGAGATCCTCGACCTCCGCGACCAGGTGACCGGGCGCGATAAAGCGATCCTCGAGCTCAAGGATCAGTCGATTGCGCTCGAGCGTGCGCGTGCCGACTTCGACGAGAAGACGGCTGGTCTCGAGCGTTCGCTGTCCAAATCACAGGAGGCGATTGCGAGCCTGAGCGAGGACAAAGAGAACGCGGCCAAACGCTACGAGGATGTGAAGGGCCGATTCGACCGTGAGAAGGCGAAGGCCGAATCTCTCGAGGGCGAGCTCTCTCAAGAGCGTGAAGGGCGCGTGGCCGATGTCGAAGCGCTCAGGAGCGCGGGCGACGCCGAGATGGCGAGGCTCCGAGTCGCACAGGAAGAGGCCACCGACCTGCTCAAGGCGGAGTCCGCGGCCGCGATGGCCAAGACGCAGGAAGACCATGCCGCGGCACTGCATGCGGTGGAGAGTGAAAAGGAAACCGCGCTGGCGTCGCTGCGCTCGGAGCTCGCGGACGCCCAAGCGGCTGCCCTGGCCCAAGCGGCAGCGGAGGCTGATGCGGTCAAACAGGCGTCTTTGACCACCCTTCGGGAAGAGCTCGATACCGCCGCTTCCACCAACATGGCCGAGGCCGAAGCCGAGTGGAAACGAACGATGGCCGAGCGCGAGACTGCGCTACAGGGCGAACATCAGCTCGAGGTCGAGACAAAGGAACAGGAGCACACGAAGCAACTCGCGACCTTGGGGCGCAAGCTTGCGGATACCGAGACCGAGCTCTCGGGTGCGCGTGAGCGCGAGGCCCTGAACGAGGAGCGGTCGGTCGAGCTCGAAACGAAGCTCACCGAGACCGAAGCGGCGTTGGCGACCACGAGCGCCCAGCTCGGAGAGACGCAGGGGACGCGAGATCAGCTTCAAGCCGAACTCGGCGAAACCAAAGAAGCGCGAGATGGGCTGCAGCAGGAGCTCGATGCAAGCCAGACCAAGGTCGGGCTGCTCGAGGGCACCAAACGGGACCTCCAATCGCGTGTCGGATCACTCGAGGCTGTGAAGTCACAGCTCGAGTCCAAGCTCTCGATGGCGATCGAAAAGATTGCGACCGACGAGGCCATCCTTCAGCGCGTGCGCAAGGCCATGGCGATCACCCTCAGCCTCCTCGAAGACCAAGAGAAGAACACCTATGGGGACTCTACCTCCGAGATGGAAGGCGTTCCCGAGGACGCAGAGTAGGCGCGGGGTCGGGCTAGGGCAGCTGCGCGGGCCTTTTCCAGCCCGTGCTTGCGTTTATCCAGGCCGACATCCCAGGCATGATTCGCGTGAAGATCACGATCATCTTCATGATGAGGGGTCGGATTACCTCGTCCTTGTCGGCCTGAATGGCACGGAGGATGTACCGAGCGGTCTTCTCGGGAGACAACACGGGAAACATCTTGCTGATGCTGGGGATCCGTTCGTGGGCGCCCGGATTGTTGGCGAAGTAGTCGCTGGTCACCTCGCCGAACACGAGATGGGTGACCCCGACGCCGGTCCCGCGAAGATCGGCGCGTAGTGAATCGTTGAAGCCGCGCAGTGCGCACCGGCAGGCGGCGTACCCCGTCGCTCCGGGAATCACTAGATACGCCATCGGCGAGTTCACGTTCGCGATTCGACCGCTGCCTCGGCGAACCATCTCTTGGACGAAAGCCCTGGTCACGAAGAACGCTGCAAAGTAAGGCGCCGACATCATGGATATCGCCTCGGCTGGGTCCGTCTCCTCGACGGCAAGCCATCGACCGGCGCCTGCATTGTTGATGATGACGTCGGGAACCCCCACCTCGGCCTTGATGCGCGCGGCGGTGGCGCCCACGGCATCGGCATCGCCCAAGTCACATGGGTAAACGAACGCTTCCCCACCGCCGTTTCGAATTTCGTCTGCGAGCGCATCCAGCTTCGATTGGGTTCGAGCGAGCAGGATGACCTTGGCGCCAGCCGCCGCCATCTCGCGAGCCGCCGCCGCTCCGATGCCTCCGGACGCGCCGGTGATCAATACGAGGGCACCTTGGACCTTCATGACTCCAGCTCCTAACCTGCAGGGATTCAGCCTCTTCTTATAGCGGTACTGCGTCGACGGGGATAGCCGTGAGAGGGACGCTACCTCCGAGAGGAAAGGCGTTTCCGAGGACGCAGAGTAGGGGCAGGGCGCGTCGACGCGAGGCCGGGAGAGCTGGGGATGGTGTCGTGTTGGTCGATGGAGCGGACGAGCACGCCGAGATCGCGCTGCGCGAGAGGGGGCGGCGGGACTTCTGCAAGCATCGCGATGAAGGCGGCTGCGTTCGGTGGGCGGTCATCGGGGCTCGGCGACAGCAGAGACTCGATCGCGTCCGCAAGAGCCGTGGGCGCGGCAGGTGCTGCTTCGCGGAGAAGGTCGTGGTGACCGTGGCGTGCGCGGTCGAGGGTCTGAATGTCGCTGCCGCCATCGAAGGGCCGGTATCCTGCGAGGCACTCGTAGAGCAGGACGCCCAACGAGAAGAGGTCCGAGCGCGCACTGCAGTGCCGGCCTAGGGCGTATTCCGGGGCCATGTAGGGGATCTTTCCCTTGAGTGCGCCGCTCTGGATGCTGCCGGGGACGTTGGTGGCTTTGGCGATGCCGAAGTCGGAGAGCTTCACTTCGCCGGCGTCGCTCAGAAGCACGTTCGAGGGCGTGACGTCGCGATGGATGATGCCGGCCGCGTGCCCGTTCTCGTCCGCCGTGTGTGCGAAGTCCAGGGCCGAGGCGAGTGCGTGC
>CBDURI010000382.1:0-2904 GCA_965369435.1 uncultured bacterium | reverse complement strand
TTCGCCCATCCCGGTCCCCGACGGTAGCGGCACTCTATGAAAGACCGTGATGCTCTTCAGCTCACCGAGCGGCGCCATCGAGATCGACGTAGGCGCTTGCACGGCGATGAAGGCTCCGCCTACTTGAATCGAAGCTGCGTCCTCTGCGGGCGGCACCTCGAGCACACACTTGAATGCGGTTCCGGCCACGGTCACGGTCGAGCCGGTGCCGCTGCCATGGGCCATGGCGGGCGCCGTGTCTTGCTCAGAGGGCCCACGTCCGTCTCCCTGCGCGAGCTCTTCCGGATGCAACAGCAAGTGCGTCGCCCCCCGCTCCGCGGCCATGTTCCGTGCATCGTTCTCCGCGGACTCTCGAAGCACGCTCGGTTTCGAGTAGGCGCCCGACATGCCGCCACCGCGGCCGATCACCACGCCCAAGTTCTCGCAGCCGACGGGCACGTCGTACAGCATCACGATGTTGGCGGCGTTGGTCGTGAGCTGAGAGGCCGTACAGCCGAGCGGCGCCTGCCCGAGGCCCGAGACTACCAAAACCACCAGAAGCACGGGCAGCGCTGGCAAACGAATACGATGAGAATCTATGGGCCGCATCTGGGCTTCTCCTGCTGGAAGACTGTCTAGCTGCGGCCCGATGTCAAGGGTATAAGGTTTGGCGATGGCGCTGACACAACCGACTCTGAGATCTAGAAAACGCATTACTAGCCTCGAGGAATATAGGAGTCTCTACGAGCGCAGTCTCGCCGGGAACGAAGAGTTCTGGCGTGAGCAAAGCAACGAGCTCCACTGGTTCTACGAGCCGCACACTGTGTTCGAAGAACACGGGCCAGGGGAATTCGTTTGGTTCGCGGGCGGGCGCCTCAACGCGTCGGTCAACTGCGTCGACCGGCACGCAGCGACAGACCCCGACAAGACAGCCATCATCTTCGTCAAAGACGAGCCCGGCGAGTACGAGCACATCTCGTTCGCACAACTCAAAGCCGCGGTCGGCCGCGTCGCCAACACCTTGAAGTCGTTGGGTGTGCGAAAGGGAGACCGCGTCTGTATCTACCTGCCCATGGTGCCAGAGCTCGCGTACACGATGCTCGCGTGTGCTCGTATAGGCGCGGTGCATTCGATCGTGTTCGGCGGGTTCAGCGCGGAGGCTCTGCGTGACCGTATCATCGACGCGCAAGCCAAGGTGCTCGTCACCGCAAATGAAGGGCTGCGTGGCGGGAAGCGGATTCCGCTCAAAGACATCTCGGATGACGCGGTCGACGGGCTTGCTGTCGTCGAGGCGGTGCTAGTCGTCAAACGCACCGAGACAAAGGTCAAGATGCAGCAAGGTCGTGACCTGTGGTTGCACGAAGCGATGGCAGAGCAACGGGTCACTTGTCCCGCGGAGTGGATGGCCTCCGAGGACCCTCTGTTCATCCTCTACACCTCCGGCTCGACCGGAAAGCCCAAGGGCCTGGTTCACACGACGGCGGGTTACCTCACCTACACCGCATCCACATTCAAGTACGTGTTCGACGTCGGCCCTGATGATATCCACTTCTGCGCGGCTGACATCGGTTGGGTCACGGGCCACAGCTACATCATCTATGGGCCGCTGGCGAACGGGGTCACCACGGTCATGTTCGAATCGGTCCCGACGTACCCCGACGCGAGCAGGTATTGGAACGTCATCGACGATATCGGCGCGACGACCCTTTATACCTCCCCCACCGCACTGCGAGCCCTCATGCGGGAAGGCTCGCAGCCCGTGCAGGGGTCGAGCCGCAAATCGTTGCGCATCCTCGGCACGGTAGGCGAGCCGATCAACCCCGAGGTGTGGCGCTGGTATAGCGACGTGATCGGCGAAGGGAAGCTTCCGATCGTCGACACTTGGTGGCAGACGGAGACCGGTGGCGTGATGATCAGCCCGCTGCCCAACGCGACGCCCACCAAACCGGGTTCGGCAACCTTACCCTTGTTCGGCATCGAACCGATTCTCGTAGACCACGACGGCAAGGTCCTCGAGGGCAACGATGTCAGTGGTTTGCTTTGCATCGCGCGGCCGTGGCCGGGCCAAGCGCGAACGATCCACGGAAACCACCGACGCTTTCTCGAAACGTACTTCTCGCAATACCCGCCGTTCTACTTCACGGGCGATGGCTGCCGCCGCGACGAAGACGGGTACTATTGGATCACCGGTCGCGTCGACGACGTGATCAACGTCTCGGGACACCGCATGGGCACCGCCGAGGTGGAGAGCGCCCTGGTCGCACACCAAGCCGTCGCGGAAGCAGCCGTCGTTCCCTGCCCGCACGAGATCAAGGGGCAAGGCATCTTTGCCTTCGTGGTGCCCATCACGGGCGTCGATTGGGAGCCTCACGAGCTTCAAGGGGCGCTCAAAGAGCAGGTGCGCAAGGTCATCGGTCCCATCGCCACGCCGGACGAAGTTCGAGTAGTCACAGGGCTTCCCAAGACCCGATCCGGCAAGATCATGCGGCGAATTCTCCGCAAGATCGCCGCTGGCGAGACAGATCAACTCGGGGACCTTTCAACCCTCGCCGACCCGAGTGTGGTCGAAGCGCTGCTGAAGAAGGACTGAACCCCCCGCGTGCATGCGCACCCTTTAGGGTGTATGCTGGAAGGCTCTCGCTGAAGGAGCCTTCTGATTGCCATCCCAAGGGGTTAAATTCTGTCTACTGCTCGCTGCGGTCTTCCTCGTCGGCTGCAACGGTACAATCGGCGGCGGTGGCGGTGGTGAGCGCGCCATCAACGACAGCGTCGCGAAGAGTCTGTGTGTGGTGGACACGCCGATCCGGCGGCTGACGCGATTCGAGTACAACAACACGGTTCGCGACCTCCTCGGCGATACGACCCATCCTGCGGACGTGCTTCCGCCGGAGGAAGAAGTCGCGGGATTCAACAACCAAGCAGCGG
>CBDURI010000381.1:0-2907 GCA_965369435.1 uncultured bacterium | reverse complement strand
GGGGCGGCAACCACATGCACCATGCTCAATGAACGAAGACCGGAGAGCGGCTGAGCTCCCCCTTTAGGGAAAGGCTCGGGAGCGCTGTCCGCCACTTTTTCTATGTGAATAATAGGTGTGCTTACATGACTGGCCCAATGCTCCGACGCTTCAAACTCTTTGCGCGTGCGAACCTTGGTGATCGGGACCATGGCGGAATTGCCCATCGCCTCCCATTCGTCAGCGGTGCGCTTGATGGAGACCGCCGACAGTTGCTCCAACGTAAAGCCTGCGTTGAAGATCTGGGTCATCTTCAAAAACTGGGAAGGATAGCAACCGGAAACCATCACCCAGCCATTGTCCTTGGTCGGCAGAAGATGGAGGTTGTCGAACTCCCCGAATGAGTTGGGACCCACGATTCGGGATTGACCGTTGACGGTCACGCAGTCCGCCAAGGTATCCTGCCATTTACTTTGATTGATATAGGCCATGCGGAGATCCACATGAACGTCCTGGCCTTTGCCGGTTCTTTCCTGGTGAATCAACGCGCTCACTATCGCGTTCGCGGCACCCACGGCAGCACCGGCAGCCCCTACTTTGAGTACGGTTGGACGAATCGGATCCAGTCCTGCGAAAGTCAGCTTACCCTTGAGGTCTGCACGACTGACACCAGCCTCGGAGAGCAGGTTGTCGACGACTTTGAGAAGGTCGTCATGGTTGTCGACGGTTTGATTGATGATCATCGAGGTTCTCCCCTTTGTGTGTGGCCGAGTCGGTCCGTCGCGATGTCTGTTGCACCCCTGCAAGAGGCGGAGGCGGAAACGGAAACGGAACGTACGTGCGCGCGCCTTTCCGCGCCAGCCATCTCGTGCCACAACGCGAATTAGTCGTCACCCGAGGGCCTCGGCCATTTCGCGCCAATGATGCACACTCGACCCGACTGGCAGGAGACTTCTCATTTCGCGCGGGCCTTCCGGCGTGTCGCCGGAGTCCCGCCAGGCGACGCCGAGAAACTCGCACGGTTGGCGCGAAATGGCCGGACGCGCGCCGGGATCGGTTGATATACGGATCACCTCGCCATGCCAGACACGGTCGCATTGAGTCGGGCTACCACTCTAATTCCGTTCCTACGCTTTCTCGACGAGCTCGGCGCACCGGTGGATCGCGCACTCGTGCAAGAGCACTTGCCCCTCAAGCTCCGAGAGAAGCCGGGGTGTTACGTGGCGACGAAGCTGAACTGGGGCTTCGTTGGTCGGATGGCTCGACAAGAGGACGTCGACGACCTGGGGTTGCGAGTCGGCCACGAGGCGGGCGTGTCCCTTCTCGGCCGAAGCCTATACACCCGACTCGATGACTCCCCGACACTCGCGCACGCGCTCCAAACCTTTTGCGAACATGCAACTCGAGAAAGCAGCGGCATGACGTGCTGGGTGACGGCGAACGAGGCGGAGGTCGAGGTGCACCTCACAAAGACGTTCGGGCCGACAACCCCTGGGTATCGCCAAACCGAGTGGCTCGGACTGATTGCGATGGTCACGGTCATTCAACTCTTCTTGGGGCAACGCTGGGAGCCGGCTGCGATCTCGCTGCGATCCGTTGGCATCGTACCGACCCTCGCGCACGAGCTGTTTCCCAGTACGACCTTTGTCACGGGGCAGCCGCATGTCTTCATCTCGTTCCCTCGAGAGGCCCTGGGGCAGCGTCGGAATCCGACCCTCGGATCTCCACGCCTCGAGCCGCCCGCTGATTGGGAGTCTGAAATCTTCGACGAAGCGCCGGCCGAAGGGCTATTCGGTGCACTCGCCCAGAGCCTCGAGCCATACCTTGCGGACGGCTATCCGAGTGTGACCCTGGGCGCCCGGATCGCGGACATGAGCGTGCGAACATTGCAGCGGCGACTGACGCTGCTCGGTGTCACCTATTCCGCGGTGGTCGACGAAGCACGGTTCCGAATCGCTTCGAGGATGTTGGCGGGAACGGACGCTCGCATCAACGAGGTCGCGAAGGAGGCCGGATATTCCGACGCGTCCCACTTCGCGCGGGCCTTCCGAAGGCTCACGGACTTGAGCCCTCAGGAATATCGACACCGAGTCGGCCACGCGGATGCCTAGTAGCCCGTTCGCCAGAGTGGACGCGGAACGCGCTAGCGGCTAAGGGCACAGCGTCGTAACGTCCGGCGTCTGGGACCTGCGGAAGGTCCCTCGCCCAGACTCAGGAGCAAGCAGATGATCACCGACCAGCCCGTCAACGACCACGACGACCTTCGCAAGGTCACCGACAACATGCTGCGAGAGGTTGGCCTCGAGATCGGCGACAGCGGCGGAAAGGTCACGTTTGCCGGCGCGGAACCCGTTCGCAAGACGACCATGAAGGCCGGCGCCGCGCCCGCCATCATTCTGGCCGCGAACGCCGTCGCCGAGGCGGCGATCTGGAAGGAACGGACCGGCGAGGGGCAGGACATCCACATCGACCTCCGAAAGGCGTGGATCGAGCAGAGCCCGTGGCAACTCGATGCGGCCCCGTACACGATCATCAACGGCGCCTCGAAGATGTTTAACTTCGGCGTGTACGTCGTCTTGAACCCGCAGTGTCCGACCCGAGACGGGCGTTTCATGATCATGTGCCCGCTGTACCCGTCGCAGGAAAGAAAGATCCTCAGATTCCTGAACTGCGGGCCCGACGAACAGCAGCTCCGCGCGGCGATCATCAAGCGTGACGCGCTGGAGATGGAGGCGGCCGCAGAGGCAGCGCAGCTACCGTTCCAGATGATCCGCACTCGGGAAGAGTGGGAAGCCTCGGAACAGGGGCAGGTCAATGCGCAGACCCCCTTGATCTCGATCGAGAAGATCGGAGAAAGCGACCCGATTCCACTACCGCAAGGCGAGCGACCGCTCTCGGGCCTTCGCGTGCTGTCGATGGTGCACGCCG